>CAYQDT010000059.1:0-7905 GCA_964416225.1 uncultured bacterium | reverse complement strand
ACCACTGTGTCCTCCCAACCGGGACCCGAGAAGTGCCCGGCCAGCAGCTCCGCGGTCATCCGGATCATGTCGTCGCCCCGCTCGAAGCCGTAGAGATCGTTGTACCCTTTGAAGTTATCCAGGTCCGCGTAGATGAGCGTGAAGGGCGCCTCGCCCTGCATCAGCCGGCGCAGCTCCTGGTCAATGAGGCGATTCCCCGGGAGCCCGGTCAGCGGGTTCAGATGGGTGGCCCGCTGGAGCTGGATGGCGGTGGTCGCCTCCATCAGGCGCTGCACGCTCACCACCCCGTGCAGCCGGCCCTCGTCCGCCACGATCACCAGGTCGTAGAGACGGTCCGCGCTCCGCTTCATCGACAGCGCGCTGACCTCCAGCAGCGGGGCGGTGGACGACGCGATCAGCGGGTTCGTGTCCATGAGCACTGAGATGGGCCGGTTCTCATAAAGGCTGTAGCCGTAGCGGCCGCTCAGACGCTGCAGGAGCGGGCCGCGCATCACCAGACCGACCGGCTCCCCCTGGCGCATCACCACCAGGCCCGCAACCCCGGCGGCACGCTCCAGTTGCCCGTATACCTCCTTGCAGGAGACCGCGTGTCCGACCGTCGCCGCCGGGTCGCAGAGCTCCCCCACGCGCGGGGTCATCGCCAGCGCGCCCCGGAGCCCGGACTGGCGCCGGCCGCCCAGCCGGATCGGGAGGCCCCGCGACGCGGTGATGTCGGCCACCGGCGACGGGCGCCCGAGGAGGTAGCCCTGCCCCAGCTCGACACCGAGGTCCAGAAGACGGTCCAGCTGCTCCTCCGTCTCGATGCCTTCGGCAACGATCTGGATGAGCGTGGTCCGGGCCAGCTCGACCACCTTCGCCAGGAGGTCACGGGAGAAGGCGTCCGTGCTCAGGTTGGCAATGATGGAGCGATCGATCTTCAGATACTGCGGCCGGATCCGGATCAGCGCGTTCAGGCCGGCATAACCGGCGCCGAAATCATCGATGGCAATCTGAAAGCCCGCCTCCCGGAGCTCTCCCAGGCGCCGCGAAAACTCACAGTAGTCGCCGATGGTATAGCCCTCGGCAATCTCCAGCACCACCTGCGCCGGGGTCAGGCCCAGCTCCGCCAGCCGCTCCAGGGAGACGCTGGAGAGCGACCGGCTCCGCAGGATCGCCTCCGGATGGACGTTGACGAAGAACAGTCCCTGATCCGCCAGCGTCGCAGCTTCCCAAAGGAGCACCCGCCGGCATTCCTCGTCCAGCTCCACCACGGCTCCCGCCCGCTCGGCGGCGGAAAAGAGCGCGAGGGGCTGCTCCAGCGGAGAGCCGGCCGGTCCGCGGCAAAGCAGCTCATGTCCGAGCACGCGCCCGGAATGGAGGCGGATGATCGGCTGCGCCCGACAGGAAATACCCCCGCCCAGGGGCGACATCAGGATCTCCCGCAGCGCTTCCAGCTCGGCCATCCCTCCTGTCAGGAGATCATTCGGTACCGGCTCCCAGGGAATCAGGGGTCCGGTAGAGTCTTTCAGGATAGGCGGAGCCGAGGCTCCGGCAACATTGCGGCTCGTCATAGCAGGTGCGAAGGCCTTCGATCATTGCGGGCGCGCGGCACGTGGGATGCCGCCCCGTCGCTGCGGGGTGACGGCGCCGGATATTCTTATGGCAACCATTCGTCCAATCATAACGGGCGCCGCCGCGCCGCATCCTAAAAGTGACTTAAAGCTCCCTCCGCCGCCGGCGGGGGCTCTTCCGGAAAGGGTCCGGTCGTGCCCCGGCTCCATTCGGAGACCGCACGCGGACCGCACACGGAAAGGAAGCCGGAATCCGACTGTCGCTCCGGCAGGCCCTGCCGAAGATGTACCTGGATCGCGGATGATGCCGGATGGTGCCGGCAGGAGCAGCGGGAGGAGCCCGGCCCTCGCGCCGGAGGTCGAACGCGCGGACCCCGGGGCAACCGGCGGCGCTGCGAGTGCGCTCCGCGTGCCCGCCCGGCGGATGGCGCCGGCCGAAGCCTCCGCGCCCCATCCTTCGCCGACCGCTCACCAAGACCGGCCCCGCTTCGCTCACGCTTTATGTTCCACGGTCAACTCATCGGCATTCTCGGGGCGGCGGCCACCGGCCGCGCGGCGGCGCCCGTCCTCGCCCGGCGCGGCGCCCGGGTGCGCGTCTATGACGCCCGGCCGGCGGCGGAGCTGGCGGACACGCCGGAGCTGCTGGCCCCGGTGGCGGAGCTCCGTCTCGGAGACCCGGAGTACCGCGGGATCGAGGAGTGCGACCTGATCGTGCCGAGCCCCGGCGTTCCGGCGAACGCTCCGGTGCTGCGAGCCGCCGTGCAGCGCGGCACGCCCGTCCTCTCGGAGATCGAGATGGCGTACCGGATCTCCCGCGCGCCGATTGTCGCCGTCACCGGCACGAACGGCAAGACGACCACCGTCATGATGACCGCCGCCATTCTGGAGGCGGACGGGCGGCAGGTACAGGTGGCGGGCAACACGTTGGCGGGCGGGTTCCAGGTGCCGCTGATTCGCGCCGCGGACGAGCTGCCCGAGAGCGCCTGGATCGTGGCGGAGATCAGCAGCTTCCAGCTCGAGTGGGTCGAGCAGTTCCGGCCGAAAGTGGGCATCATCACCAATATCACGGCCGATCATCTGAACCGGCACGGGACCGTGGAGGCGTACGTGGAGGCGAAGGCGCACCTCCTGGACGCGCAGACCCCGAACGAGTGGAGCGTCCTGAACCGCGAGAATGATGCCACCCGCGCGCTCATGGGCCGGGCGCGCGGGCGGCTGCTGCAGTTCGGGCGCGCCCCCCACCCGGCCGAGGGGACCTGGTCCGAGCCGGTGGATGGCCGGCGCTGGCTTCGCGGCCGCCTGGACGGCGCCGTGCGCAGCCTTGTTCCCGCGGATGTGCTCCGGGTGCCCGGCGAGCACACTATCGAGAACGCCCTGGCTGCCTGCGCCGCCGCGCTGGCGCTGCACTGCTCGCCCGACGCCATGGCCCGCGCGCTGGCGGCGTTCACCGGGGTGGCGGACCGCCTGGAGCATGTGGCAATGATCCGCGGCGTGGAATGGGTCAACAATACGATGTGCACCAACGTCGACGCCGCGGTGCGGAGCATCGAGGCCTACGAGAAGCCGGTGGTCCTGATCGCCGGCGGCAAGGATAAGGGGCTGGACTTCGACCCGCTCGGGCGCACGATCGCCGAGCGCGTCAAGTCGCTGGTCGCCATCGGAGCGGACGGCCCGCAGATCGCCGCGAGCGCCCGGAAGTACGGTTTTCACCAGGTCCGGGAGGCGGGCAGCATGCACGACGCGGTGCGGCTGGCCGCCGCGGAGGCGGAGGCGGGAGACGTGGTGCTCTTGGCGCCCGCCTGCGCCAGCTTCGACTGGTACTCCAGCTTCGAGGCCCGAGGCCGGGACTTCAAGGAAGAGGTCCGCCGGCTCGCCGAGCGCTCATGATCCCAGGGCAGGCGGCTGCCGGGAAGCACGATCCTGCCGATCCGGCAGGGAGTCGAATTACCGAACCATCCGAATCACCCAACGATCCGAATCATTCAACGATCTGAATTACCCAACGATCTGAATCTCCATCATGCAAGCCGTCCAAGAACGCGACCGCGAAAATTACGACTGGTGGCTGCTCGGCATCACGATCCTGCTGCTCGGACTCGGGATGGTGATCGTGCTCGATGCCAGCGGAGCGCGGGCGTTCCAGTCTGCGGCCTATAAGAACGATCCGTTCTACTTCTTCAAGCGCCACCTGATCTGGGCCGTCGCTTCCGCCATCTCCCTGGCGGTCGGGATGAATTTCCCCCACTGGAAGCTGCGCCGGTGGTGGCTGCCGGGCATCACCGCTTCCCTGATCATGCTGGTGCTGGTGCTCATTCCGCACATCGGGAAAGAGGTGAACGGCGCGCGCCGCTGGCTCGGCTTCGGGCAAGTCCAGTTCCAGCCGTCCGAGTTCGCGAAGATCGCGCTGATCGTGTTCCTGGCGCGCTACTCCGAGCTCTGGCGCGGGCGGGTCCAGCACCTGACCAAGGGGTTCATCCCTGCGGTGCTCGTCGTGCTGGGAACCGGCGCGCTCGTGGCCAAGGAAGACCTCGGTACGTCAATCGTCATCGTCAGCACCGGGCTGCTGATGATCTTCATGATGGGCGCGCAGCCGAGGCACATGGCCGGGCTCATGGCAGTGGTCCTGGCGGGCGGCCTCCTCTTCACCCTGAAGGCGTCCACCGGAAGCGGAAAGAAGGGGGACGACGAGCGGGCCGCGGTCGCGGCGGCGGCCGAGAAACCGGATGCTGGAAAGCCGGAAGCCGGAAAGAAAGAGAACTTCCGGATGCAGCGGATCAAGGCGTGGCTCGACCTGATCCGCGACCCGCTCGGCAAGGATACGAAGCATGACGGGCGGGCGTATCAGCCCGCGCAGGGTCTCATGGCCCTTGCCTCCGGCGGGGTGTTCGGGCACGGGATCGGACATGGCGGCGCCAAGCACCTCTATCTTCCCGCCGAGCACACGGACTACATCCTGGCAACCGTGGGGGAGGAAACCGGGCTGGTGGGCTGCCTCTTCCTGCTGCTGCTCTTCGCCAAGCTGATCGTTCAGGGCCTGACGGTGGCTCATCGGAGTCGCGACTGGTTCGGAAGCATGCTCGCCGCGGGCCTGACGGCGATGATCGGGATTCAGGCGCTCCTGAACATCGGGGTGGTGACGGCGATCCTGCCGTGCACCGGGGTTCCGCTGCCGTTCATCAGCTATGGCGGCTCCTCCCTGGTTTTCACCACCCTCGCGATGGGGATTGTGCTGAACGTATCCAGGTATCCCAATCGGGTGCGGCCGGAGCGCTCGGAGAGACCGGACGGCGGAGTGAGGGACGGGCGTGAGAGTTTTGCTGACGGGCGGCGGAACGGGCGGGCACATCTATCCGGCGCTTAGCGTCGCCGGCTACTTCGATCCCGCCGCGGGGGACGAGCTGCTGTATGTCGGGACGGCGGAGGGACCGGAGGCCTCCGTGGTGCCCGCCGCCGGGCTTCCCTTCCGCTCCATCCCCAGTCGCAAGCTCGCGGGAAAGCCGGGTCCCAGAGCGGTGGCCGCGCTCGCCGTGGCCGCATGGGGCGTGCTGAAGGCGGCGGGGCTTCTGCGGGAATGGCAGCCGGACGTCGTACTCGGAACCGGCGGCTACGCCTCCGCGGGGGTCATGTTCGCGGCCGCGCTGCTGCGGATCCCCACGGTGGTCCACGAGGCGAATGCCGTCCCGGGGCGGGTCAACCGGCTCCTCGCGCGTCTCTGCACCCGGGTGGCCGTCACCTACCCGGCCACCCTCCGGTACTTTCCCCGCTCCCGGACCGTCGTGACCGGCATGCCGGTCCGCCCGGAGCTCCTTCACGGCGACCCGGAGCGCGCCCGGTCGCAGTACGGCCTGGAGCCGGGGGTACCGGTGCTGCTGATCAGCGGCGGCAGCGGCGGAGCACAGACCCTGAACCGCGCGGTGGCGCGGGCGCTGCCGGAGCTCCTGCGGCTCCCGGTACAGGTGGTCCACCAGACGGGTAAGACACACCTGCAGAGTGTCCTCCACGAAGTAGGCCCGCTGCCCGCCCGGTACCACCCGGTCGATTACGTGGCGGACATGCCCTCGCTCATGGCGGCGGCCACGCTGGTCGTCAGCCGGGCCGGCTCCTCCACGCTGGCGGAGATCACGGCGGTCGGACTCCCCTCCCTCACCGTGCCGTACCCGTTCGCCGTGGCGGACCACCAGACGGGCCACGCGCGGGCACTCGCCGAGGCGGGCGCGACCGTGCTGGTCCCGGACGCCGACCTGGATGCGGAGCGGCTGCTCCGCGAGGTGCGCGGTCTGCTGACGGATCCGGAGCGGCTCCGGCGCATGCGCGAGGCCAGCCGGGCCCAGGGGCGGCCGGAGGCGGCCCGGCAGGTCGCGGAGCTCATGCGGGAAGTAGGACGAAGAGGATCGGGAGTCCGCCCGACGCGGGCCTCCTAGAGAAGTAAAGACATGGCGGAACACTATCACTTCATCGGAATCGGCGGGTCCGGAATGAGCGGGCTGGCGCGGCTGCTGCTGGCGCGCGGCAGCGGCGTCTCCGGCTCCGACATCAAGGAAAGCGCGACCACCCACGCTCTCCAGGCGGCGGGAGCCACCGTGCAGATCGGGCACCGCGCGGAGAACGTTGCCGGCGCCTCGGAGGTGGTCTACAGTGCGGCCGTCCGCGAGGACAACCCGGAGCTCGCCGCCGCGCGGGAACGGGGCATCCCGACGATCATCCGCGCCGAGATGCTGGGGCGGGTGATGCACGGCAAGACGGGCATCGCCATTGCCGGCACCCACGGAAAGACCACCGCCACCGGCATGGCCGCATCCGTCTTCCTGGCCGCGGGCACCGACCCCAGCGTGCTGATCGGCGGTGACTGGGCCCCGCTGGGTGGCAACGCGCGCTCCGGGGCCGGCCGCTTCTTCCTCGCCGAGGCGTGCGAGGCCTTCAACTCCTTTCTGGAGCTCCAGCCCCACGCCGCGATCCTGACCAACATCGAGGCGGACCACCTGGATTGTCACGGCTCCCTGGAGGGCGTGGTCGAGGCATTCCGGCAGTTCCTGGAGCGGCTCGACCCGGACGGCTACGTGATCGGCTGCCGGGATGACGACCGGGTTCGGAAGCTGCTCTCACGCGTCCCACGGCGGGTGATCACCTACGGGCTCCAGGACGGCGCGGATTACGTGGCCGTCGACCTGCACCTGGACCAGCTTCAGCCGACCTTCACTGTGGTGCGCTACGGAGAGCCGGTGGGCTCCGTCCGTCTTTCCGTCCCGGGACGGCACAACGTGCTGAACGCCCTCGGGGTAGCGGCCCTGGCGATGGAAGAGGCACTGCCGTTCGAGGCGATTCAGGACGGCCTCTTCCGGTTCGGCGGGGTGGGCCGCCGCTTCGAGACGCTCGGCGACGTGGAGGACATTCTCGTGCTGGATGACTACGCGCACCACCCGACGGAGCTCCGCGCCACCCTCTCCGCCGCGCGCAGCTCGCTCGGGCGCTACACCACCGCCGTCTTCCAGCCGCACCTTTACTCCCGAACGCAGCTCCTGCTGGAAGAGTTCGCGAAGAGCTTCGAAGACGCCAACCGCGTGATCGTCACCGAGATCTACGGCGCCCGGGAGCAGCCGCTGCCGGGCGTGAACGGCGAGCTGCTGGCCCGCAAGATCCTGGAGACGGATCCGGAGAAGCCGGTCCGGTTCATCGCGGACCGCCAGGAGATCGTCTCGGCCCTGATGGAGGAGTCCCGTCCCGGCGACGTGGTTCTCACCCTGGGAGCCGGCGATATCCGGGAAGTGGGCGAGGAGCTGGTCCGCGAGCTGGAGCGGAAGGCCCGCGAATCGCGTGGGAACGCGAAGGGGTAAAGGCCCGGCGGAGCCGGCACCTTCACCCTTTGCGCCGCCGCAGACCGGCGCGCTTCCGGGTATCCCTTCCCCCGGCGGAAGCCGACATGATCAGCGGGTACGCAAGCCGGCCGCCCGAATTCGGCCCGGCGCCGTCGAACCGCCCGGCCGAAACCGTCGACCAACCCCGTGGGTTGAGCCGGGGCGCACGTGGGGATACTTCCCCGGCCGCCGCTCCCGAGCTCCGGCGATCGACCCGCGGCCGTGGACCTTTACCGTGGACCTTTACCGTGGACCTTTTGAGGAAGTTTTGATGAAGAAGATCCGCGTGGCGGTGCTGATGGGCGGGAAATCTGCCGAACGGGAGGTCTCCCTCTCCACCGGACGACAGGTGCTCGGCGCGCTGGACCCGGAGCGGTATGAGGCGTTTCCCGTGGACACGGCCTACCTGGGGATGACCCGGCCCCTCCCGCCGGAGCCGCAGGACGCGGCGGCGGAGCAGTCCCCCGGGGCGGAGGCCGCGGGCCTGCCCGTCCCCTCCGAGC
>CAYQDT010000058.1:0-10254 GCA_964416225.1 uncultured bacterium | reverse complement strand
GTCCCGGGACCTCCAGGGACTAGTGATTGAAGACGAACTCCTTGCCGTTGATGAGCGCCCAGAGCAGATCTTCGAACACCTGCCGTCGCGCGACCGCGGGGTCGAGCTTCGGCTGCTCCTTCGGCTTTTCGGCGGCTTTCATATCCGCCGGCTTCGCGGTGGCGGCCTTCGGATCGACGGCGGTGACGGCGGCCTTCGCCTTCGGATCCGCCTGCGGGCTAGTTTTGGGATCGATCTTCGCCTTCAGGGCCACCGGCTTCGCGTCGACCGGCTTCGCGTCGACCGGCTTCGCGCCTGCCGGAGCTTCCGCCTTGGGATGGACAGCCTCGTCGATCGTCTCAAGCGCGGCGGTCATCTCCTCTTTTGTCGGGAGCCGTCCGAAGCAGGTCAGATAGAGCTCTTCGACGACCTCGTTGTCCTTCCTGGGTGACTTGAGGAGGGTCGCCACCAGACCGGAGTCCGCCGAGATCTTCTGATTCACCCCGGCACCGTTGATCAGGTGGAGCGCCTGCGCCATGTTCGGCTCCTGCGCCCGCTCGCAGTCACAGGTGATCTGCCGCGGCGGACGTCCGAACACGTCCAGGAAGTAGTTGGACACGCGCGTGTCCGGAAGCTGGATCGCGCGATAGCCCATCGGCAGACCGTTGAACTTCTCCGGCTGGCCCGTTACCTGACAGATCGCGTCGAGAAGCTGTTCCGCCGTCAGGCGCTTCACAAAGTAGCGGCTGTACTGGCGGTCGTCCTTCTTGTTCTCCGGCCGCGGCCGCGACGTGAGCTGATACGTGCGACTGTTGAGGATCTGGCGCATCAGGTACTTCAGGTCGAAGTGATGATCAACCAGATCTTTACAGAGCGCATTCATCAGCGGCTCATTGCTGGCGGGGTTCGTGGCGCGCAGATCGTCCACCGGTTCGATCAGGCCGCGTCCCATATAGTGGCGCCACACGCGGTTGACGATACTCCGGACGAAATAAGGGTTCCTCGGGGACGCGAGCCAATCCGCGAGGTAGACCCGCCGGTCTGCCTTCGAGTCGAGCGCCAGCGGCTGTCCGTCATACGGGGTCGGCGCGAGCGGCCGCCCCGTCTTAGGAAAGGCGATTTCACCGGAGGTGGCGGCCGTGATGAAGAGGTCCTGCGGGTTGTCCCCCTGCTTCCGGTTCACCCGGGAGAGCAGGTTCGCAAACTTGTAGTAGTCTGCCTGCGTCCACTTCTCGAACGGATGGTTGTGGCAGCGGGCGCACTGGACCCGGATCCCGAGGAAGGCTTGACTGACGGTTTCGGTGAGGTCTTCCGGCGTGCGGCTGATCCGGTAAAAATTGCTCGGACCATCTTCGAAGTTGCTGCCGTTCGCCGTGAGGATTTCGTGGACCATCTGGTCCCACGGCCGGTTCTCCGCCACTGCGGCCTGCAGCCACCGATAGTACGCCCACATCCCCTTTTCGGTGAGCGTCTCGCGGTTCACGCGTAGGAGGTCGCCCCACTTGTACGTCCAGAAGTCGACGTATTCGGGCCGGTCGAGCAGTTGATCGACTACCTTCGCACGTTTGTCCGCGCTGTGATCCGCCAGGAACGCGCGTACCTCGTCCGGCTTGGGTAGTGTGCCGATGACGTCCAGGTAAACGCGGCGCAGGAATTCCTCATCGGAGGCAAGCTCGGACGGGAGGATGCGCAGCTTCTGCAGCTTGGCAAGGACCAGGCCATCGATGTAGTTCGACTGGGGGAGCGCCTTGTACTGGGCGACAGAGACCTTGTTCGGGAACGGCACGGTCACCCGGGCGAAAGTGACCTGGCCCAGGTACGCCACCGTGATGGCCGTCTCGCCGACCCCGTCGGTCGTGACCTTCCCGTGATCGTCCACGCGGGCAATCGCTTCTTCGTTGGAGCTGTAGCGGGCCCAGTTAGTGACGTCCTCGACGTGTCCGTCCGTGAAGCGCGCCCGCACCACGAGCTGCTGGTCGGCCTTCTGCTGGAGTACCCGCTCCGCCGGGATCACTTCCAGCTTCTCAAGCTTCGGATCCTTGTCAGAGGGGCCCGGGCAGCCCGCCGCGATCCAGTCGGCGACCACTCGGTACTCGAGCGAGCCCTCCTTGAACCGCATTCCGCCCGCGTGCGGGATCATCAGCGACCCCTTCTTCAGGAGCAGGCTGTTCCCCGGATCATTCATGGTGATGCGGCGCCCGCCGCTTTCGTGGACCAGGCGCTCATAGTCCAGGTCCGGATCGTAGCCGCGCAGCGTCAGGCGGAAACCGTTCTTTCCGGCCGCCGCGCCGTGGCAGGCGCCCATGTTGCAGCCGGCCTTGCTGAACACGGAGATGACGTGGTTATTGAAGTTCCACGTGAACGGCTTAGTGACGTTCCGCGCGGGAATCTTCACGAGCGCATTCTTTCCCGCGGCGCTGATCTCGATCTGCGCCAATCCGTCGCCGGTCGGGTGGACCACGCCGTCCGGACCCACGGCGGCGACCTTCGGGGTCTTGCTGGTGTACTTCGCCCTGGCAGTGAGGTCCACGACCACGCCGTCGGCTCGCTCTCCCGTCACCAGGAGCTGGGCGCGCGACTTCGGACCATCCAGGATGATGTCTTTCGGCGTGACGGAAATCGATGCAACGCGTGCGGCCGCGGACGCCTGCGCCAGTCGGACCTTGCCGGCGCGCGTGGCGGCTCCGGCCGGCACCGCCGCCATGAGCGTGGCGGCGAGCAGGGGCAGACCGACGGTCTGCGGCGGAATCCCTCGGAAGTGCATGGGTTTACTTATCCTCCGCCACCCGGTTCCACAGCCACCGTTGGCCGCGGGAACAGGCAGGGGACGACCGGAGCGGAAGTGCTCGCGAGCTTTGCGGAGTAGGACGTGGGGCACCGCGCAAAGTTTCGCGTAAAGAGCGGGGGTCCCTCCGGTCAACAAAGCCCCAATAACGGTCGGGTGGCGCGGCGGAGCGGAACGAGAACCGGCGGGGTGCCGGTTGGGTAGACGGGCGCGGACCATCCCGGATCGACCCCCGGGACATGGCCGAGCGGAGCAAGGGCCGGGGCTCGTCCCGGCTTGCTCCGCTCAGGAGGTGACGATGGCTGTCCGGAGCTTGCGTCTAGCGCTGCAGCCGGAAGTCACCGTTCGCCGTGCCGCCGGGCCGCACGTAGAACACCCGGAGCGCGGGCTGATAGCCGTCGGCCTTGGCCTGGAGGGTATACAGCCCGGTTGGCAACCCGATGAAGAGGAACCGGCCGTCGGCGCCCGTGGTGACCTTCAGTCCGTTGAACGGCGCCGACACTATTGTGACGGTGGCACCCTGGATCGGCAGTCCCGCCGGGTTCCGAACAACGCCCGCGATGGTGCTCGCACCTACCTGGTTTTGGAGCGTGAAGGTGAGCGTGACGGTATCACCGCCCTGGATCTGGACGTTGTTCTGAGTGGCGGGGATGGTTCCGTTTGTAGTCACCGTAACGTTATACGAGCCGACGGGGAGGTTGTCGAACTCGAAGTGTCCCGCCGAGTTCGTCTGCGCATACTCATCGATGCTCCCTCCGACGAGGTGCACGCTGGCGTTCGGCACGCCCAATCCATTGACATCGCGTACATTTCCATTGATGGTCCCGGTGGTGCTGCCGGACTGCGCGGTAAGCGCCACGGAGAGGGACTTCGTCCCTCCGTCCGTGAGCGTGACGTTCGAGAGTGTCGTCGTCAGGAACCCAGTCTTGGCGAAAGTGACCGAGTACGTCCCCGCGGCGAGGCTGTTGATCGTGAAGTGCCCGTTCGCATCCGTGGTTGCGCTACCTACCGTGGTGGTGCCCTGTAGAACCGTGATCGTCGACCCGGTTAGCGGCTTGCCGCCCGAGTCGGTCACCGTTCCGGAGAGCGTTGCGTTGCCGGTCGCGGCGCCGAACGTGACGTTCACCACGCTCGTCACGCCGGAGATGACGGCGATGGAGGTCCGGGTGACATCGGCTTGTCCCGCCAGCGAAAACGTCAGGTCGTAAATCCCGGCGGGGAGATTGAGGAACACGTAGTTTCCGTCGGGATCCACCACCGCCGCGGTGCCCGCGAGCGGTCCCGAGGTGAGCTTTGCGGTGGCTCCGGAGACGTCCGTTGCTGCCGTGGGCCCGCTGAGGTGGCCGGTGATTGCGCCGAACGTGCTGCTCGCGTCGGCAGCAAGCGTGAAGTCCTGCGTGGACGGCTGGCCGCTGGCGATGGAGACCGCGGCGCTGCTCAAGAGAAAACCCGTTGCCGCGGCGGTGATTGTATACGCTCCGGGAGAGAGGGTCCGGATCCGATACGTTCCGTCGCTTCCGGTCACGCTGAAGCCTCCGGTCACGGGACCGGTGGATACCACCACCCGCGCGCCCTGCAGCGGATGGCCGAGGGGATCGAAGACCGTTCCGGAGAGCGTTGACCCGGCGCCGACCGGGAGGAGGCTCGCGTTCAGCGTGGTGGTCACCCCGGCGGCCACGGAAACGTTCTGTAGGGTGCTCTGAATAAAGCCGGTACCGGAGAACTGGACCGCGTAGGCGTCCGGAACGATCCCGGACAGCGTGTAGAACCCGCTGGCATTCGTCGTGGTCATGAGCCCCGTGGATGAGCCGCTCACCAGCTTCACGGTGATACTCATGAGGCCCACCCCGCGTTGATCCGTCACTCGCCCCTGAAGGATGCCCACCGCCCCCTGCTGGGTGACCAGCGAAACATTGGACGTGGTGGTTTGCCCGCTTCTCACGGAGATCCCCGTTCGCGTCACCGCCGTAAACCCGGTGGCGGTGACGTTCAACCGGTATGTTCCGGGCGTGAGAGCGCTGAAGAGGTACGTGCCGTCCGCTCCCGTGGTGACGGTCAGCGCGCTTCCCGATGGCGGAGTGAGGGTGACGGTGGCGCCAGACACCGGTATATTCTGGTCCTGCCGGGTGATGGTCCCCTGGAGGGCGCCGGTCCCCGCGGTGCTGGTCACCAGTGTGAAGTTGAGCTGGGTGCTGGTGCCGGCCGCCACGGTGACGCTGCGCTGGCTGGTGGCAAACCCGGCGCGCTGTGCCGCCAGGGTGTAGGATCCCGCGGCAAGATTTGCCAGCGAATAGAGCCCACTCGCGTCCGTCGTCGCCTGAACGTTGGTTGTTGGTCCGGATTGTACGCTCACCGTGGCGCCGCTGATCGGGTTTCCAGCCGTGTCCTGGACGGAGCCGCTGACCGTTCCGGTGCCGGCCGCGCTTATGGACAAGGTTACGTTGAGACGGGTGGTCTGGTTGGCATTGACGGACACACCCGTCTGCACCAGATCCGAAAAGCCGGTTCCCCGGAACCGCACGTCATAGAGATCCGGCAGGATGCCGGTCAGCGTGTAGCTTCCATTGCCGGCCGTGGTGGCCACCAGCCCGGCTGACGCGCCGCTCAGGAGGCGCACCTCCACGCCGGAGATTCCGGCCCCGTTCTGGTTATGAACGGAGCCCTGGAGAGTCCCGGTAGCGTTTTGACTGGCGGAGAGCTGAAAGTTCGAGGTGGTGGTCTGCCCGGCGCGGACGGTGATCCCGCTCCGGGTCACGGTCCCGAAACCGACCGCGCTCACGGAGAGCCGGTAGCTGTTGGTGATCAGCCCCGTGAAGCGGTAGGAGCCGTCCGCGCCGGTCGTCAGCGTCTCAGTGTTGCCGACGGGGGGCGTGAGAGTGACCTGCGCACCGGAGATGGCCGCTCCATTGCTGCGGCGAGTGACAGTGCCCTGGAGCGTCCCACCGGCTGTCGCGTTGGTAATCAGGCGGAAATCGAGGGTGGCGGTGGTGCCCGAGACGAGCGTGATTCCCCTCGACTGCGAGGCAAACCCCGCACGTCTCGCGATGAGCGTGTAGTTACCCGCGGTGAGGCCGGAAAGGGTGTATTTCCCGAGGCCGTTCGTGGTGGATTGCCGGCCGTTAGTCGGCCCGGTGAGGATCGCGACGGAGGCCGAAGTGATGACGCTGCCGTTCTCGTCGGTCACGGTGCCGGTTACCGTGCTGGTAGTGACCGCGAGCGCGGGGAGCGCGAACAGCCCGAGCAGGAATGCCGCCAGGGCGAACACCCGCGGTTGAAGGAAAGCGCCACAGCGCGTGCGCTCGATGAGACTCCGCATGGGATCACCCCTCCGACTGGGCTGCCGGCGGCCGAACGTCGCTTGGGACCCACCGGCCATTTTTTCACAGACGGAGCATGATCCAAACCTGCCCGGTTCATCGGCGGAGGGAGGCGCATTTGCTTCGTCTTGCCTGCCGATACCCGCCGCGGAAGGGGGCACCAGGAGTACGCCGGACTGCCGGGAGAGCGGCTGCCCAACCGGGGGCTGCGTGCAGAAGCGATAGCGTTGCGGCGTCAACCCGTCCGCTATTCCCGATCTGAGGCAATGCCCGGTGAACGACGGGTTTTGTTGATCTGCCGCCGTAAACGGCGGGATTGGTCTCGGCGGGGCTCCGTCGACTCGGATTGTGAAAATCTTCACATCAACTTCTGGTTGCGCCTCGCCATCCTGAAATAGGTGTCGCCGGCGCTTGGATCCTGCATTGCAACGATCTAGAGGCGGTCGCACGGCGCCCCAATCTTCCTGCCTCGGTTTATGCTCGAACCATGCTCAATTGCCGGCGTATAAGATGTCGTTGGATTGGGAACCACCGCATCGACTGTCGGGGTCCGCGGTCGCAGGTGCGAGCCGTCCAGAATCGGATCAACGGAACAATGTACCTCATGAGGGGAATGATATCGATACGGGCTCGATTGAGCCTTTACGCCCTGGCGCTTCTCGTGGCGGCCTGCGCGTTTGCCTCGCCGATCAAGCTTGGGGTGGTAACGGGACATAGCATGAGTCCTACCTTCCGCAGCGGTCAGCCGTACGTGCTGGATCGGTCCTACTACCGCACACACGCGGTTCGGCGCGGAGATGTGGTGGTCTTCACCTACGACGGCGCAACCTGTATCAAGCGCGTGGCAGCGGCGCCGGGGGACATGGTTTACCTCCTGAAGGAAAACGGTTCGGACGAGGACACGGTGCTTCAGGATTGGCAGCTCCGGACCGTCAAGCGGTCGCTCGACCGCTACCCGTGGAATGTGGCATTGAAACTGGTCAAGCGGCGGATCCCCCGCGGCTACTGCTTTGTGCTCGGCGACAACATCGACAACTCCGTGGACAGCCGGGACTACGGCCCCATTCCAATGGTCGCTATCCAGGGGCGCGTGGTGGGCCCGTCGCGGCGGTATGAGCAGCTCCAGCACATCGCCGGCAGCTTCCGGAGCTCCAGTCCCTCCTGACAGTCGGCCCGGTGCGGATAACATCTATGGGCAGCCCTTTCAGGCTGCCCATAGTAACGTACAGGCCGATCAGGGGCGCCGGCTGGACGCGGAACACGAGGCCACGACCGGGACCCGGACAGGGAGAGGAGTGCGATGGCAGGGAAATTAGCGGGAAAGGTCGCGATTGTCGCCGGGGCGACGAGCGGGATGGGCCGCGCAACGGCGCTCCTATTCGCGCGCGAGGGCGCATCGCTGGCGCTGGCCGGTCGGCGTGCCGGGCTGCTGCAGGGATTGGGTGAGCAGATCGCCGCGGAGACCGGTGCGGTGACGCTTGGCATCCCGTGCGACGCCCGGGACCGGGACGCGGTGGACGGCCTGCTGCAGGCGGTGCGCGCGCAGTTCGGCCGCATCGACATCCTGGTCTACGCCACGGGCACGAACACTCCGGATCGCGCCCTCGATCGCCTGACGCCGGAGATCTGGTCCGAGCTGGTCGAGACGAACCTGACGGGAGCGTTCCACTGCACGCAGCTCGTGCTGCCCATTATGCGGGAGCAGCGCGAGGGGCTGATCGTCTATGTGTCCAGCATCTCCGCGCTGCGCGGCGACGTCTCCGGAATTGCCTACCAGGCCAGCAAATCCGGCCTGGACGGTATCGCGCGCGGCACAATGATTGAGGAGAAGGAACACGGCATCCGGACGAGCGTGATCTATCCGGGCCTTTGCGACACGCCGCTGATGCTCAAGCGGCCGGTGAAGCCGTCCGAAGAGACGCTCCAGCAGGCACTACAGCCGGAGGATATCGCAGAGGCGTGCCTCTTTGTCGCCGCGCTGCCGTCCCGGTGCCATGTGCCGGAGCTGGTGATCCAGCCCGCGACGCTCGACAATCGCTAGGCGGTGGGGTCGGGGCGGCGCCGGCGGGTCCGCAAGGCTGCGCGCACCATTCCGGGGAGCGGCGCGCTGGGCCGGGGCCGATTTTCCGGGAACGCAGGGGGCCGAGCCCCGGTCCCCTGAAGAGTGAGCCAGGCGAGGCGTGCCTGAAGTCCGGGGAGGCCGGGGGACCCGCGGCGGATTCGGGCGCGGCATCCTGATGGCGTCTCGCCCGTGGGATTGCCGCTCACCGCGGTGTGGCTTGGTCACGCGCGGAGCCGTCGCGGGGAACGCGGCACATCTTGCCGTGATATTACCAGTGTTGGAGTAGTTGTACGATGGTGCCGCACAAGGGGATCCTCGGGCGCAGCGCGCTGCCGGTTCCGGGCACCTGGATGAAGGAGAAGATGGATGCGATCAGGTTTTAGCGGCGCGCTGGCGGCGGTTTCCGTCATGGCGGCCTTCGGTTTGCTGGCGGGCCGTCCCACCTCCGCGCAGGAGCATGCGGCGGGCGGAAAGCCGGCTTCAGCGCTGCCCCACGTGAACCAGCTCAGCCGCCGGGAGCGCGCTGCCGGTTGGAAGCTCCTGTTCGACGGGAAGACGACGAATGGCTGGCGCAACTTCAAGAAGCAGGACATCTCGAAGGGATGGCAGGTGATCGACGGCGCTCTCTGTCGGATGGACAGCAGCGCGGGCGACATCGTCACCACCGACGAGTATGACAACTTCGAGCTTCAGCTCGACTACAAGGTCCCGCCGCACGCCAACAGCGGGATCCTTTACCGGGTCAGCGAAGACCGGCCGACCACCTGGTGGACCGGTCCGGAGTTCCAGATCCTGGACAATACGGACCCGAACGGAGACTCGGAGAAGTCCGGCTGGGCCTACGCCCTCTACAAGCCCGCGGATGATCCGAAGACCGGAAAGCCGCTGGACGCGACCAAGCCGGTCAATGAGTGGAACCACATCCGCCTGGTGGTGAACGGGCCGCACGTGGAGCACTGGATGAACGGCGTCAAGTACGTGACGTACGAGATCGGCAGCGAGGACTGGAACCAGCGCGTCAAGGCGAGCAAGTTCGGGCAAATGGAAGGCTTCGCCCGGAATAGCCGGGGGCACATCGCTCTCCAGGGCGACCACGGAAACGTCTGCTTCGCCAATATCAAGATCCGGCCGCTGCCGGCGAAGTAAGCACCCAGCCGGCGCACGGCAGAACGGGGAGGGTGGATCCGGCGCGGCCTCGCGGCCGCGACCGGCTCCGCCCTTCCGGTGCGCCACGCCGCTCCGGTGCGCCAGGCGGCCATTCACCTCTCGGGAGTCCACTCGGATGCAGCTTACGGGAATCCACCACGTCTCCATCTTGAGCTCCGATATGGAGCGCTCCGTGGCCTGGTACCGGGACCGGCTCGGACTGAAGGAGGTGGTGCGCCCCTCCAACTTCGTCACTCCGGTCCGGTGGTTCGAGCTGGGTGAGGAGCAGATTCACCTGATTCCCGCGGACGAGCCGGATGCGGTCAGCCCGCGCCACTTCGCCATCCACGTGGACAACTGCCAGGCGGCCCGAGAGACGCTGCAGAGCCGGGGCGTGGAGATTCAGGAGACGGTGCCGATCGCCGGCGCCGAGCGCTTCTTCGTCTCGGACCCGGACGGCAACCACATCGAGATCATCCAGTGGCTGCGCCGCTGGGATGATTGGAGTGAAAAGGAGCTCGGCGTGCCCGATAACGGCGGGATCCGGATGATGACCGAGCGCGCCCGCGAGGAGCGGAGCCGGCAGGAGCTGCCGGGGCATTAGCTGCGCCGCCGGGAATACCCCGGCGGAACTTCGGATTTGCCGGACGAACGCTTCGTCCGCGCCGGCCGCCCCCGCTACTGTGGACCGCAAGGCGGTGCCGGGGGCGGCTGCCTGTCAGCCCTTGCCGGGCGGCGTCCGTGCCTCGCCCGGTGCCTCTTCCGGCGAGAACGTGAGTGCGGCGGAGTTGATGCAGTACCGCTGGCCGGTGGGCGCCGGGCCATCGTCGAATACGTGCCCGAGGTGCCCGCCACAGCGGCGGCAAAGCACCTCCGTGCGGACCATTCCGTAGCTGCGATCCTCCCTCATCTCGACCCGGTCCGGATCGGCCGCGTCCCAAAAGCTGGGCCAGCCACAGCCGGAC
>CAYQDT010000057.1:0-10276 GCA_964416225.1 uncultured bacterium | reverse complement strand
TCATCGGCTCGACCAGGAAGAGCAGGAAGGCGCTCAGGGTCACCGTCAGCGCGTGGAGCTTCATGAGCGGAAGGGAGCGGCGGACGAGCGGGCTGAGTGGAACGATGCGGCGTCGGCGGGCGGAAACGGCCATCTCGGCTCCGCGACTACTCATCCATTCGCGATCGCCATTCTTCCTCCATTCTCTCGCTGCTCCACACTTCTGCTGCTTCGCGCCTCCGCGACTCCTTACTTCCGCTCGGCCGTACTTCCGCCCTTCCGCAGCTTCGCGCCCGCGGACCGTGCTACGGTCTGGCGCGGGCATACTGCGCGGGCCACGCCACTTCCTGACGAAGCTCATGGGCGGCGCGGAGGGGCCAGTAGGGATCCCGCAAGAGCTCCCGCGCGAGGAGCACCAGGTCGGCCTGGCCGGTACGGATCACGTGATCCGCCTGGTGCGGCGACGTGATCATCCCTACCGCGCCGGTCGGAACGGCCGCTTCGCGGCGGATGCGCTCCGCGAGCGGAGTCTGGTACCCGGGACCGACCGGTATGCCAGCGCGAGGCGGGGCGGCGCCGCCGGAGGAGCAGTCGATCAGGTCCACTCCCTCACGCTTCAGGATGGAGGCGAGCTCCACGGACTGCTCGACGTCCCATCCGTCCGGCTCCCAGTCGGTCGCCGAAATGCGGACCAGGACCGGCAGGCGCTCCGGCCAGACGCCGCGGATCGCAGCGATTACCTCCCGCAGAAAGCGCGTCCGGCCCACGAACGACCCGCCATAGACATCGGTCCGGCGGTTACTGAGCGGCGAGAGGAACTCGGGGAGGAGATACCCATGGGCGCCGTGCACCTCGATCACCTCGAAACCGGCCTGCAGTGCCCGTCCGGCGGCCGTGGCGAAGGCGCGCGTCAGCCCTCCGATCTCCTCGACCGTGAGCTCGTGGGGGATCTGGTGACCGTCCGTAAACGGAACCGCGCTGGGACCCAGCACGGGGCTCCAGCCGCCCGCCTCCGGCCCGGCCGGTCCACCGCCTTCCCACGGGCGTGCCGTACTGGCTTTGCGCCCGGCGTGTGCGAGTTGGATTCCGGAAGCCGCCCCGTGCTCCCGCATGAAGCGCGCGATCCGCGCCAGCGGCTCAACGTGCTCTTCCCGCCAGATCCCCAGGTCCTGGGGGCTGATGCGCCCTTCCGGCGAAACGGCGGCCGCTTCGGTGAGTACCAGGGCGGCGCCGCCCACCGCGCGACTCCCCAGGTGGACGAAGTGCCATTCATTGGCAAAGCCGTCCATGGACGAATACTGGCACATCGGCGAAACTGCGATCCGCTTGCGAAGGGTGACCGACCGAAGCCGAAGGGGCGTGAACAGGTGATCCAAGGCCTTGACCTCTCTCAACAGCACCCGATTTCGGTGCGAGTGCTGGCAGCCGGCCGGCCGCGAGTGGGTCGGGGCACGGCGAAAATTGAGCAGCCTTGTGTTAACCATCGGCCCGCCCGGTGACAACGCGCCGCCACACCAGGCAGCGAGGTGGTACGCCGCGCCGCGTGGAACGAGGCGACACAGCGGAGACGGTAGAGGCTGCGGAGCGGCGCGATGATGCACGGATTTCTGGGTGGGATGCTCCTGGCGGTACTCCTCGCGGCCGCCACCGCGGGCGGCGAGGCGGCGGAGACCCTCTGGTCGGCCCGGCCGCTCACCCCGGAAGGGAGCTTCACCGAGGGGATCGAAGGCCCGGCCTGCGACGCGCGCGGCAGCGTCTACGCCGTCAACTTCGCCCGACAGCACACCATCGGTAAGACCACCGCGGATGGCCGGAGCGAGGTCTTCGTCGAGCTGGCCGGCGGCAGTGTCGGAAATGGGATCCGCTTCGACCGGTCGGGCACGATGTACGTCGCCGACTACACGAACCACAACGTCCTCCGGATCGATCCCCGCACCCGCCACGTGAGCGTCTTCGCCCACGAGCCGCGGATGAGCCAGCCGAACGATCTCGCCATCGGGCCGGATGGAACCCTCTACGCGAGCGATCCCAACTGGAAAGCGGGCACGGGTCAGCTCTGGCGCATCGACCGGGACGGAACTGTCACCCGGCTGGCCGAGGGGATGGGGACCACCAACGGCATCGAGGTCAGCCCGGACGGCAGGACCCTGTACGTCAACGAGAGCGTCCAGCGGAACATCTGGGCGTTCGATCTAACCCCGGAGCACACCCTGGCCAATAAACGGCTGCTCCGCCGGTTTCCGGACTTCGGCTTCGACGGCATGCGCGCCGACGTGGACGGCAACCTGTATGTCACCCGTCACGGCAAGGGGACGGTGGTCAAGATCTCGCCGGAGGGGAAGGTCCTCCAGGAGATCGACGTGCTGGGAACCCGCCCGAGCAATCTCTGCTTCGGTGGGTCGGACGGGCGGACGGTATACGTTACGGAAGTCGATCATCGCCGTCTGGTCCAATTTCGGGTGGACCGGCCCGGGCTGGAGTGGGAACGCTGGCATGAGCGTTAACGGACGCGGCGCCGCCGGGCGGGCGGATCCGCGGACCGCCGGCAGCCGTCGTGCGGAGGGACGGCGCGCCGGAGCAGCTGCTCGGCGGTCCACCGGCGTGTTCCGGGTCTCGGTCCTTGGCCCGAGACTCGCCCCTACCCGCCGCTTCCGCACCTGCACCCGTTTGCGGCAGGCGCCGTGATCTGGAGGTCCGGATGAAGTGGGAATCGACGCGCCGGCCGGCGGGGATGCTGATCCAGGCGTACGGTTTTCTGGATCTGGCGGCGCTCTGCGACCTGGAGGAGCAGGTCCGATGGCTGGAGGCGGACCAGGTCGTGGTTCTGGATCTGTCCGAAGTCCTGCTGGACCGGCAGCGGGATTCCAGCATGATCGGCCTCATGCTCAACCTGATGAAGCGCATCTCCCGACGGCACGGTAGCGTGCGCTTTGTGCTTCCGGCCCATCTCTACCGACTGCTGGAGATCACGGGCGTCGCGCGTGTCGCTCCCGTGTATACGGATGTCGAAACCGCCTTTGCAGCGCCGCTCGAAGCTCGACAGCAACTCCCGGCGGATCCGGAGCGCGGCCACTGACGCCGTCGGAGCCGCCGCGGTGCACGTCAAAGGCATCCGCCCCGCACGGCGGAGCATGCGCCGGATCCGCTCCGTCTTTCCGTCCGGATCACGGACCCCGTGGCGGCGAGCCCGGGCACGCAGGTGCTCCCGACGCAATCCACCCTCACCACCGTCCCGCGGAAGGCGGGCGCGCGGGTGGTGCGAAGCTGCTCGAACGCCCGCGGCCACTCCGGGCTGTACTCCACCACCACGATCGGAGCCGACACGAGCTTCCCGCGCCAGACCGCCGTCACGGCCTACCCAGTCTCAGCCTCGTCTGCCCGCTCGGAGCACTTGATCACCACGATCGCGACGTCGTCCCGCAGCCGTCCGCCCGCATGCTCACGCGTCCGCCGGAGGATCCGATCCTTGATCTCGTCCGCCTCGCAGCCCGCGCACTCCATCAACAGCTCGCAGACCCCTTCCTGGCCCAGCATGGCGTTGCCCGTCGCCGCTTCCGTCACGCCGTCCGTAAAGAGCAGCAGCGCGCTCCCGGGATCCAGGACCACGGACGTCTGTCCGTACACCATGGCGGGGACCACTCCCACCAGCCCGCCGGTTGGCTGAAGCAGGCGGCAGTCGGGCCAACCGGGCGCATATTGGACGGGCAGCGGATGACCCGCGTTGCAGTAGGTGAATGTCCCGCTGCCCACGTCGACGACGCCGTAGACCAGGGTGAGGAAGGGAACCCGGGAGTTGGTGCTGTGGCAAAGTGCCCGGTTGAGGCGCGTGACCACGCGTGCGGGCTCCGGATCCTCCACGGCATAAGCGCGCAGCATGAACCGGGCATGCGCCAGGTGCGAGGCCGCGCTGAGCCCATGGCCACACAGGTCCCCGATCACCACTCCCAGGCGGTTTCCATCCAGCGCGATGAAATC
This sequence comes from uncultured bacterium, assembly GCA_964416225.1. Lineage (GTDB taxonomy): Bacteria > Armatimonadota > SYMT01 > SYMT01 > SYMT01 > CAYQDT01. Next base: position 6,322 of record CAYQDT010000057.1, on the reverse strand, counting down.
CAAAAAGTCCCCCCCGATCAGCGCCACGTCCGTCGCCGGCTCGTAGCCGGTGGCAATTTCAACACCGGGGAGCGGGGGAGGGGTCGCCAGGAAGTTTTCCGCCACGATTCGCGCCGCTTCCCGCTCCTGCCGGAGCTGCTCCCGCAGCTCGAGCGTCTGCCGTCCGGCCTCCTGGAGCAGAAGCCGGTCCGCCTCGTGCTCCGTACGCAGCGCCTCCCGAGCGGTATGCAGCTCCGCGGCGGTCTCCTGATAGCGCCGGAACTGGGCGTAGTGGGTGCGCGCTACCTGAATGGCGGAGGCCACCTGCTCCGGGGTGCACGGCTTGACCAGGTACCCCGATGCACCCGCCTCGAGTGCGGCCTCGATGGAAAGGGGGTCGCTGCCGTGAGTGAGCACCAGGATCGGCCCGGAAGACCCGGCCATAATTTGCCGGACTGAGCTAAGGCCGTCGCCGGCCGACACGGCGGCATCCACCAGAATCACGTCCGGGCTCATGCTCCGGGCCAGGTCGGTCGCGTGATCCCCGATTGAGGTTCCCCACGTAACCTCATATCCAGCCTGCTGAAGTGCTTCCTCGAGCCAGCGGGCCGTCTGCTCGTCGGTTCCGTATACCAGCGCACGGGGAACCCGGGGTGACGCAGGCTCGATCTTCATGCCGTCCGCCTTCGTGAGTCATTGGTCTCAAGTGGAGGCAACCGGAGTCTTTCATATTCGCAAATATATCATATATTTTAGTTACCCAATCATGTGTTTATTTTTAGTTTGGGAGATGTCGTCTGTCGGCCACCAGCCCGATCGTAGCACTACGTTCGTGAAACCTCCGGCGGACACATGCAGCCCCGGCACAGCATCCGCCTGCTATCAACGTACGCGACCGAGCTTTCCACCCTCTGTGACGGCAGGAGAGCGGAGCCAGTTCGTTGTCTTCCGCGCAGTCGCTCGAGCGCCACCCGATCGGCACGGCGACCCGAACGGCACCCCGTTCCAGGCCGTTCGCCTGCCCAGCTTCCAGGTGGATGTATGGCGTAACTCGGCCCTTATTGCAAGGTCGCAGTTTGCCTGCCCGGTGGTTGGGCCGCCGGCCGGTTCTGGAGGTGTCTGACCGGCGGCTACTCAGCCGCAGAGAGCTCCGGGGCTCCGGCGGGCGTCGCACCGGCTTGGCACGCCTTCGGGTAGAGCCATTTCGCCCCGAGGCCAAACAGCACCAGAGCGAAGAGCACTAGAGCGAGCATTCCGACTCCGCGCGCGCCGAAGTGGTCATAAGCGGTCTGACCGAGTAGGTAGAGGTTCAGGGCCGCGATGATGCCGCTCACGAGGTAGCCGGTGACGGTGAGCCAGCGCGGGTTCACGAGTTGCCCCATCCGTCGTGGATCGGACGTGAACTGAACCAGCGGGAACGTCGCGAACGAGAGCTGGACGGAGAGGACCACCTGCGACAGGATCAGCAGCCCGACGGTGTTCCGTCCGCCGCTGGCGTGGATGAGCAAGATCGCCGGGATGACCGCCAGCGAGCGGGTGACGACCCGGCGCAGCCACGGCGCCACGCGAAGGTGCAGAAAGCCCTCCATCACAATCTGACCGGCGAGGGTGCCGGTGATGGTGGACGACTGGCCCGAGGCGAGAAGTGCGATCGCGAAGGCGGTCGCGGCGGCCCCGCCGAGCATCGGCCGGAGCAGGGTGTGCGCCTGCTGGAGCTCTTCCACCACTACGCCATGCCGGTGGAACGTCGCGGCGGCAAGCACCAGGATCGCGGCGTTGACGAAGAAGGCCGCACTCAATGCGACGACCGTATCCAGGGTGTTGAACCGGATGGCCTGCCGCACTTCCTCCGGGTTGTGTCCATGAGCGCGGGTCTGGACCATCGCGGAGTGCAGATACAGGTTGTGAGGCATCACGGTAGCGCCCAGGATCCCCACGGACACGAGCAGCGCATCACCATGATTGGGCAGCACTGGGCGCACCAGACCCAGGCCCGCCTGCCCCCAGTCCGGACGGCAGAGGAGGATGTTCAGCACGAAGCAAGCGGAGACGGTACCGATCAGGGTCAGTACCACGGCCTCAAGCTTCCGGAACCCGTAGCGCGACAGCGCCAGGAGCACGAGAACATCTGCTCCAGTGATCAGCACACCCCACACCAGAGGGATCCGAAAAAGCAGGTTGAGCGCGACGGCGGAACCGACCACTTCCGCGAGGTCGCACGCCACGATGGCGACCTCGCAAAGCAGCCAGAGGGCAATGGCGACAGGGCGGCTGTAGTAGTCCCGGCACGCCTGCGCCAGATCGCGCCCCGTCACCAGCCCCAGGCGAGCACAGAGCGACTGCAGCAGGATCGCCATCAGGTTCGCGAGGAAGATCACCCAGATCAGCGAATAGCCGTACTTGGAGCCTCCAGCCAGGTCTGTGGCCCAATTGCCCGGGTCTATGTAGCCCACGGCGACCATGAACCCCGGCCCGGCGAACGCCAGGCAGCGCCGCCAGACGGAGGCGCCCTGGGGCACCCGAACGGTGCGGTGCGCCTCCGATAGAGACCGCGGCCCCGATTCCTGCATCTGCTCCGCCATTGCGCAACTACTCCGCCCGAGCGCTCAATCCGGCTGCCGAATGCGCCGCCGACGTCTGTCTGCTAACGGCGGCCGGCGCGATGAAGACGCCACCAGCGCCGGCATCCCACCGATCGCTCGACGCGGTCCGCTGTGACGCACTGTGGTCCCCCAAACGGGTTCTTTCGAAGCATGGAGCGCTCTGAAGCAGGTGAGAGTCATCCGCTCCCGCGTGTATCTCCGCCCCTCGCAGGCTTACCCGTGGAGCGAGATCGATTAAACCCTGGTTAAGTTCTAACATAAACTGCGTGACTTTCCAAGGCGGGCTAACGGCGAACCGGCCGCCGGCTTGTCGGGGTGGGCGAGGTGGACCAGGGGGATGACGAAGGCGAATGCCGAAGGGGGAGTAGCGGAGAGGGTGTGCCGGTCCGGGCGGCAATCGCCGTATAGTTAGTCGACGGCCGGCCAGGGAAGCGGAACAACACAAATGCACGAGGGAGTGATACAAGCGGTGATCGGGGCGATGCTGCTCGTCCCGGTACTGCTCGGCTACTGGGTTCTCCGGTACGTGCAGCGGCGGAACCAGCGGGCGCTGCTCCAGGCCCCCCGGGTCTGGCAGCCGGCAACTCTCCAGCGCTGGGCGGAGCGAGGGTGGCTCGAGCTGGAGACCGCCTCCGCGCTCCCGGCCGAGCTCTCGCCGGCGGTGCTCTTTTACGAGTGGGCGGCCGTGGACCCGGACATCGCGGCGAGTTGGCGATTCCGGGAGCCGGTGCGCGTCGAAACGCCGCTCGAGGCGCTCGCACGGGACGCCTGGAACAGCCTTCCGGCCGCGGAGCGGGAGCGGTCGCTCGAACGGCTCCGGGAAGGAGTGCGCCGTGCTTCCTCGTGGTGGGGTGGGGCCGAGCACGGCTGGAACGGCCGTCCCTTCACCGTGCTGGACCGCTCCGTCACCCGCAAGCAGAGTGGGCTCCCACTGCTCGCCCTGGATGACCTCTCGGCGGCGCCGCTCGCCAGCCCGCTCTGCATCGACGTGGCGGCGGCGGACGGGCCGGTGCTGGTCCTGGCCTTGGCGGCGCTGCGACGGCAGCAGGGACGGTTCATGCACCCGCTCGCGCCGCGTAACGATGGCTCCGGGAGCCTCCTTCGCGGCCTATCCACGCAGGTCGCGACGGATGTCGGCCGGCGTGTCGGAGGGGGGTTGGGCGCCGTGCTGGGCCCGATCGGGTCGATGGTGGGCCAGTATCTGGGTGAGATGGCGGGCCGTCACGGAGCGCGCATGCTGGCGGACCAGGCGGTCCCCGAGCCGCTCGCGGCCGCGCTGAAGGAGACGGAAGCCGCGCTGGTCCGCCTGGGTGAGCTCGCGCGCAGCGACGATTTTGCCCGCGCGGCCGCTCAGCCGGGCGAGCGGATACTGGAGCTTGGGAAACGGCTGGAGTTCGCGCGCGCCGTTCGCAGCCGGGGGCTGCGTGAGCGAGTGTGGCCGAGCACGGGGCTGGTCCTGCTGGAGGAAACGCTGCGCGTCGCCCTTGGCCAAATGGAATCTTTCCGGGCGGCCGGAGAGTTCTTCGTGAAGAGCGCTCGCGCGTCACCGGAAGCAGTGGCCGGCGGGATGATCCTGCAGAACCCGTGGCTGGTGCGGCTGGTCCCCGGCGCGGTCGAGCGCTTGAACGGCGCCCGCGCCGCGCTCAACCAGGCGGCCCTCAGCATCCGCGGCCTCCGGTAACCGGAACGGGATCAGGAGTCCTCATTGCCGAACGAAGCACCGAACGCGCGAATGCACCGGATCGACCAGTCCTTCACTTCGGTGCTGACCGGCGACTCCGGCTTGAAGTACGGCATCAGCAGCTCCACGACTTCTTCCCGCGCGCCGGAGCCGGCCACGACGCCGCTCTCGTACTTGAAGCGGCTCGCTTCCCGGACCATCCGCTTCAGAGCGTTGGTCCGCTCCATATCACTCAGCTTCTTGTCGTTGATCATCGGCCGAAGCTGATACTGGACGAGGTTGTTGTAGCGGCGCTGGGCGTCGCTGCGGGACATCTTTTCCTGTGCCCAGGGATCGGCACCACGACGCATCTCGCTTCTCCTGCACCGGACGAGGGGCCATCCCCAAGTCGCACGTTCCAAGCGTTCGACAGTGACGGTCCTTAATCCTGGCGACATGCAGCAACGGACAGCCGGTCCCGCCGCGATGCGCCGGGGAGGCTGCCCGTTCACAAGAAAGTTCGGTGGCTGCAGGCGCTACGGCCGCAGGAAGAGCACGGCCGCCTTCGAGTTCGCCCGCACCACCCGGTCGAAGTCTTGCAGCGCATTGCGCCGCATAGCGACCGGAAGATCCCCCCAGCTATCGGAAGGAACCGGCCCACGGTCCGGATGGACCAGGGTCAGGCGCCCATCTTCCAGCCATGCTTCCAGGCTCGGGACGGGCATCTCTGCGGCGGCTCGCCCCGCCCGGGCGACACCGATACTGCGAATGGCTTCCATGATCCTTCACTCCACCGTTCCCGCCCCCCCGCACCGCGAACAGGCGCTGGTTCGAGACCGGTTGCGTGCACAAGGCCGAAAGGCTGTTTCGGCGCAGGCGGTCGTCCGAACACACCGAAACGGAGTTCAATGCGTCGGCCGACCTATAAGCAGAGTTTATCTACCTATATCTATTTTGTAAACGCGAGGATGGAAAAAGAGGGTCGGTTTGCCGCCGCCCGAAAAAAGGCGCGCTCGGGTGCCAACCACTGGGTCTGCGAGAGCCTCGGCAAGCGTCTCGTCCCGGCTGCGGACCGCACTGCGAAGCGCAATGAAGGGCGCACTGAACGGCGCACTGAACGGCGAACCAAAGGCCGCACTCACTGGCGCGCTGAACAGCGGAGGGAAGGCCTGCCTTTCGACTGACTCTCTGGGACACGGCTGCCTACAATAGCCATGGGACGGGCAGTGGGGCTCCCTCGAATGCTGGGGGACGTGGCTCGTGCCGGAGGGGCGGCCGTGCGTGCACACTGCTTCACAAACCATTAATCTTTGGGATTGGGATAGAAATAGGGGAGAGGGGCGACACTCGCGTGCCTCCTCTCACTCATTGCTTCCAGGCTCCAGAACGGGCAGCGCGGCGGCCTGATCTCCGATCGGGCGGGCCGGGTGCTCTCCAGGCCCTCGTGGCTCACCCTTGAGCCGGACCGCTCTTCGGAGCGTGGTTCCGGCGCCAACCGTGTGCCGGCGTGTCTCGTGAGACGCGGACTTCCCGTGCGGCGTCGGAGAACAGGTGCGCGTGCGCGCACTGGCGAACCCGCCCTCGGAGAGCGTTCGGTTGCGCCTGGGAGCGTCACTGTGAGGAGATCCGTGTAGCATGGCCGAGCTTGGCGTTGGGTCTGCGCCCGACAGAACGCAGGATTTATTCGAAGAGCTGGAGTCCGTCGCCATCCGCTTTGCCGGCGACTCGGGCGATGGAATGCAGCTGACGGGGACGCAGTTCACCAACACGTCCGCGGTGCTGGGCAACGATGTCAGCACGTTCCCCGACTTCCCCGCGGAGATCCGCGCGCCGGCCGGCACGCTTGCCGGGGTCTCGGGCTTCCAGGTGCACATCTCCAGCCGGGACATCTACACCCCGGGTGACGCCCCGCAGGTGCTCGTGGCGATGAATCCCGCCGCGCTCAAGGCGAACATCAAGGACGTGGAGCACGGCGGCACGGTCATCCTCAACGCGGATGAGTTCACGCCCGGCAACTTCAAGAAGGCGAACCTCACCACGGACCCGCGGCAGGATGGCACGCTCAAAGGCTTCCGCGTTA
>CAYQDT010000056.1:0-10346 GCA_964416225.1 uncultured bacterium | reverse complement strand
GTACGGCATCCGGCACCGCCCGCCGCGCTCCGGGGCGTGCCCGCTCCGGTGCCTGTCCGCACGGTTCGGGTGCGAGTGGTTCACCGCCGGGGCCGGAGAGCGGTTGTACGGGAGGTGGTGCGGCCAGCGGTGCGGGTCACTCGCCGAAGCATGGCGGTGCGCCCCGTCCGACTGACGCGAGCGCAGCGCCTCGCCGCGCGGCAGACGCAGCACCAGCGGCATCTTGCCGCCCTGCACGAAAAGCATCTCGCCGCCCTGCACGAAAAGCACCTTGTCGCCCTGCACCAGCGGCATCTCGCCGCCCAGCATCAGCGGAACCTGGCCGCCCGGGAGCACGCCGCGCGGAAGCACGGCAGGGGCGCCGCGGCCAAGCGGAAGGCGGTCAAGGTGAATAAGTCGGTGCCGGCGCGGCAGAGGGTGAAGACGAAGCAAGCCGGCGCCCGGTCAAAAAAGCTCCGGGTCCGACAGCACCGGAGGCGTTGATCGCCGGGAGTCCCGACAACTCCGGCTCCTGTCCCGGTAGCCCGCCTGTGCCCCAGCGGGCCCTGCCCGGAAGACGTGGAAAGAGTGGGGCCTCCAGCTGCCGCACTCCGGACGGAGCGGACGCATCCTGGGGCAGATTCCCAGGCAACGCGAAGAGCGGCGGGTCTGCTCCTTCGCGGCGGTTAGAAGCTCCCACTCCGGGCGGAGAAGTGCCCGAACGGGTCCTCGCCCCGCACGCATACGGCGCGCCAGGGCCGCTTCTGGGAGTTCTCGGCCACCACCCGCACCTCCGGGGAGACGTAGCGCAGGGTCAGCCCGCACCGGCGCCGGGTGGAGCGGTTCGGGTTGCTGCCGTGGACGAGCAGGCCGTGGTGAAGCGAGATCTCGCCGGCGCGGAGGGGCAGATCAACCGCCCCGGCTTCCTCTTCGGAGGTGACCCACACCTCCTGATCCACGCTCAGGAGGTTGCCGGGGTGTCCCGACTTGCCGTGCTCCCGCAGGCTCCGGTGCGTACCGGGGACGGCACGCATGCAGCCATTCTCTACATCACTGTCGTCCACCGCATACCACGCGGTGACCGCCATCGGCGGCTCCAGTCCCCAGTACGTCACATCCTGGTGCCAAGCCACGAACGGCGCGCCGGCCGCTCCTGGCGCACCGCCGGCCGCCGGGTACTTGCAGAAAAAATGGGTTGCCAGGAGCAGAATGTCCGGTCCGATCACCGCCTCGACCGCGTCCAGAATCGCGGGATGCGTCGCCAGTTCCCACACGAACGGCTGGTCGAAGTGGCGGTCCAGCAGGCCGATCTGGCACTTCTCGCGCCCCTCGACGGCCTCCAGGGCGTCGAACGCAGCACGCACGCGCGTCGCCTCGGGAGCGCCGTGGACTGGAATCGGCGCCAGGAAGCCGAAGCGGTCGAATTCCGCCGGGTCTGCCGCGGGAGAACGATTCACGGTTGCACCGCCTACTGATGGCGCGGTAGGCGTGCCTGAAACGCATCGCCCTCCACAAAGTCGCGCTTTCCGAGACCGCTCCGGTTCACGGGCCGGCCGGTGAAGCGGGCGAACCGGGCCACGGCGAAGCCGGTGCGGTTCACGCCGTACATACAGTGGATATAGACGTCGCCGGCGCGGCCGACTTGCTGGAGCCGCTCGGGCAGCTTTCGATCCAGCGCGCTCACCGCCAGGTAATGCAGCCCGAGCCTGCGCGCCTGCGCGGCCTCGGCGTCGGGGGGAAGGCGCCCGCCCTTGCCGCTCCGGTCATCCGCGCTGGGCGGGGTGCGCAGGTCGACCAGGGTTGCGCTCCTGCCGCGCGCTTTCGCGGCTCGCGCCAGCGCTTCGAGCGTATCGACGCTGGGAGCAGCCCCGCGCCAGAAGCGCCCGGACGGAGTCTCCTGTACCAGGTGGATGTTGCGACCCGGTGGAGCGGCAACCCGGGCGGGCGGCTGCGCCGCGGGCGCGAGGAAGAGTGATAGGACAAGCGGATGCATCAGTCGGTCCGGGCATCGCAGAGAGACCCGGACCGATTATAACGCCCGACTCGCCATCAATGCAGGGTCTGACGGCCGAAGGCGATCAGCCTCGCCGCGTGGTGGGGATGTCCGACTCGGGGTCGAGCGGCTCGACCTCCACGCCCGCGCTCTCCGTCTCCCGGCGGACGCGCTGGATCACCAGCTCCTCTTCGACGATCGGCACGCGCAGCGTCTCGCCGGGACGGAGTGCCGCCGCCCGCCGCGCCAGGTCATCCTCGACGGCGTGCCGCGCCGGCGGAGCTGGTGAGGAGCTGGCAACCGACGGAGAAGGTGTCGACGTGGTGGCCGGCGGTACTCCCGCCGGTCCGGGTGTGCCAGGAAGCCGGCCGGAGCGCACCTCATCGCGATCCGTCAGCACCGGCTCCCGCGGCGTAACCACCGGCGCCTGGGCTGCGGTGGAGACCCAATCGCCCGGAGTGGTGTCCCCGGCGTTCACGCCGGCAGGCACTTCGATTCGGCCCCCGTGGCTCTGGAGCAGCTGGACGATCTCGCCCCGTGCGAGATTCGTGTGCCGCATGTCGACGCCCACGTAGGTCCCGCCGCGCTCGATGGCGCCCGCGTAATGGCGCGCTTCCGCCTCGTTGAGCCCCCAATGGGAGAGTGCGCCGGCAATGGTGCCCGCGACTCCGCCGACGATCGCTCCCGTAGCGATGGTGCCGCCCGTGACCCCCAGCGCGGAGGCCAGACCGCCGGCGAGAATGAGCGGCCCCAGGCCCGGGATCAGGATGGAGCCCAGCCCGAAGAGCGCTCCGACCACCACTCCCACGCCGAGGCCCGAGGCCGCTCCGCTGCCCGCGTCGTGCGCGGGAGCGTGACCGGCAGCGTCCTCCTCGCGGCGGTGGGCGATCACCGTGATGGCAGAATCCGGAACGCCGTAGCGACGCAGGTCCTGTACCGCCTTCTCCGCCTCCGCGCGATCGTCGAACAGGGCGGAAATGATGTCAGCCATTTTCAGCTCCTCCCGGGTCCGGACGACCGGACCCGCGCCTGGAAACATCTCGCTTCCCCCTCTGTTCCCAACCGGCGGTTCGATGACACGCGGCAGGTAAGGGATTGGATGGGACGCGGCAGGCAGGGCGAGCGAATGGAGTGGTGGACGCCGCGTCCGAGGCCCGCTCCCGTTGGAGCGGGGCGCGCCTACCAATCCTCCAGCAAGAGGCGATTCATGGCCGGGTAGTCGTCGTCTGAAAGGAGCTCGCGCGCCACCTCCCGGCCGTCGCGGACCCGCACGCGGAAGGTGACCACGTGGCAGCCCGCTTTTCCGGGGTTCCGCACCCGGCGGGCGGGCATCCCATCCCGCCACGGCTGCATGAGAGTCAGCGGCTCCGACATCGACTCGATCCGCTGCTCGATCCGATAGGTGTCCGCCCCCCGGGCCCGGCCGACGACGCGGAATTCCACCAGGTCTCCGCGGAGCGCGCCTTCCAGGCGGACGGGCCAGGCGAAGGGGTTCCGAAGCTTGAGATCAATGTTGCTGAAGGCGACGGCGGCGTCGCGGCCCGGCGCCGCGTAGTGCGCGACCCAGCGGTGCCGGTGCCGCTCGACCGGTGTGAGGCCGGCGAGCAGCGCGGCGTTGTAGAGCGTCGTGGAAGCCTGGCACACCCCGCCTCCCCAGCTCGGCACCAGTTCGCCGTCATAGCTCACGGGCGCGCGCTTGTAGCCTGAGTCACTGGACCACGAGCCGACCGCGCGATTGAAGGAGAACTCGGCTCCCGGCCGGATCCAGGTACCATGGATGGAGCGCACGGCGAGTGCGACATTATGGATCTGGTTCGGTGTGCGGCCCTGGAGGCACGTGACATAGCGGGCGAGCAGTACCTCCGGCTCCCGGCGCGCCGCCGCCCAGGCGACCACGCCCGCGAGCGCGATGTAGAGCGCCGCGACGCACAGCCGCGCCCCGGCACGCTCCATCCGGACGGCGGGGAGCCCCCGGCCGCCGCTCGCCCCGGGCTTTTGGAGCGGTGCGCGGCTCACTCGTCCACCTCCAGCTCCATGTCCGCAGTCGAGCAGCGGGTGGACGGGACGTACATGTCGCTCACCTGTGCGGGCAGCACCCGCTGCCGGGCCGCCACCTCCGGGCGGAGGTAGTACTGCACGGTATGGGTTCCGGAGTCGAGATGGCGGATGAAGGTATTCACCCGATCGTCGCGGACATCCATGTGGCACCACCAGTCCGTCCACTCATCGGCTGGCACCTGCCCGCGATCCTGCACCTCGCAGCCCGTCGGCAGCGGGTCCTCCAGCATGAGGAAGTCGAGCGGCCGCTCCGTGTGGATGCGAACCTGCGCCAGGATCCGGTCGCCGACGCGGAAGCGGCGCGACGGGCTCCGCTCCGGAACCACCGAAATCCGGCCCGCGTCGTCGCGTCGGGTCTCCAGCTTGTAATACTCCCGGCTCACGGAAAATCCGGGCAGCGCGCTCTCGGAGGACATCCCCGGCGCGGACACCGCCTGCCTCCACTGGAGGGTGTAGTAGGCCGTTCCGGTGCCGGTGCGCCGGATCTCCAGCCGGTTTCGCCCCTGGAGCTCCGCCCGCTTCACCCGGAGGAGGGTCTCCGGCTGGAAGGCATCGCCGGGCCGGAAGTCGTCGGCGTAAATCTCGCGTTCATTGAGCCGCACGGAGAGGTGATACTCCGCCCGGAGGTCGCCGGACCTCTTGAGATAATCCGCCAGGCCGAAGAGGATCCAGGCGGTATCCCGGGTCGATTCCCATTTGCTTCCCTGCCGGTTCAGCAGCAGCCAGCGCACCACACCCGGCAGCCGCGAATCGTCCGGAGTCACGACCATCGCCGCTTTCAGCGCGAGACCCGTCACCTCGGCGTCATCCGGACGGTGCGCCGGCTCCCTCGTGGGGGCTTCGGTCCAGTGGATCACTCCGCCGGTCTCGAGGGACGCGCGCCAGAGCTCTTCCATGAGCTCCGCGGCGGCTTTGCGCTCGGCGGCACTTCCGGTGCTCTCCAGTGCCAGGATCCGGTAGGCGGTTGCACGACGGGAGAGGTGCGAGCCGGCGGTGGGGAAGCGGGCGAACAGGGCGCGTGACCGGGCCGGCGCCCCGGCGCGGGCCAGGGCGTACGCCAGCAGCATCCCCTCCTCGCCGGCCAGCTTGTCTCGTCGGACGAGCTCCCCCGCGGCCCGCAGGCCGTTCTCATAGATCCGCGGATTCACGGGGATCCCGGCTTCGCGGGCGGTTGTCAGGCCAAACAGCACATACCCGGTCATCCACGGGTCCGTCTGGTCGTACTCCCACCAGCCCCAGCCGCCGTCCGGGTGCTGGTAGCCGTACAGGCGCAGCAGACCGGCGCGCGTCATCTCCGGCAGGCGGTTCTGCAGGCCCGGGCGGTGCAGCTCCAGGCCGCGGAGCGTGCGGGAGATCATCACGTCCGGCAGGAAGCTGCTCATCGTCTGCTCCGTGCAGCCATAGGGGTAGGTCGCCAGGTACTCCAGGGAGCCGAGGATCGACCCGGCCAGGGTGGGGGAGAAGCGCAGCTCGAGCTCCGCGCTCTGCGCCGCACCGTCCATCTCGAACTCTTCCCGAGCACCGGCATCGGTGACGGCTCCCGTGTGGTAGTAGACCCGTTCCCTCACAAAGGGGCGCACCTGGACGCCCAGCCGGACCCCGTCGGAGAGCGCGCCCGCGGTGGCGAGCGCGGTGACGATGGCCGGGCCGGGGGCATCGGCGGAGGCGCTCCAGGTGACCCGTTCCGCGGCTCCGGGGCTCAGGTGGACGCTCCGGCGGAGGTGGCCCTCCACCCGGAGCCCCGCGGCGCGCAGCTCCACTGCAGCTTGCAGGGGAGCGGCACTGTAGTTGTGCGCGACTGCGGAAAGGGTGAGGTGGTCGCCCTGCGTGATGGTGCGGGGAAGCTGCAGGCGGAGCGTGAGCTCCTTCGCCACGCGGATCGTGCGCACGCCGCGGCCCACGCTCGTCGCGGCGGTATGCGCCACAGCGGTGGCTCGCCAACTCGTCAGGGAGTCCGGCATCTTCAGACGTACCGTCGCCGTCCCCATGCGGCCGGTCAGCAGGGTTGGGTTCCAGAGCGCGGTGTCCGGGAACTCCTTGCGAATCTGCACGTTGGCGCCGTCTTTATCGGCGTCTCCCAGGAAGATCTGCGGAAAGGAGAACTCCGTGCGCACTTGGTCCCAGCGCCGCGGATAGAAAGTCTCCCACAGGCCCCGCTTCGGCTCCTCGCGGATGGCGTACACGGCCTCGTCCACCACTCCCAGCGAAACCTCCGCCGGCACCGGCCGTCCCTGGGCGTCGGCGGTCCGGACCCGGAAGGTCGCGAGATCACCCGGCCGGTACTGCTCCCGGTCGCTCTCCACGGTGACCTGCAAGCGGTGCGCCTCCACGTTGACCTGGATGCGGACGCGGTTGATGATGAACTCCCGGTTCCGCACAAAGCAGGCGCTCAGGTAGACATTCGGCTCGTAGCCGCCGCGGATCGGGAAGCGCACCACGGTGGACCGGCTCTTGAGTCGGACCTGCCGCAGGTCATGGACCTGCTCCGCCTCGATCGCCACCAGGGCGGTGGCCCCCGGCTTGTCCGTGTTCAGGAGGATCTGCGCCGTGTCTCCGACCCGATACTGCTTCTTATCGGGAATGACGCCCAGCGCCGGGACGCGGGCTTCGTAGTCGCCGCCGTCCGCGGTCGTCACCCAGACGCTGGTGTCCGCCGTGACGACGTTGCCGCGGGGGTCCCGGGTAGTGAGCTTGACGAGCACGTTGCCGGTTTCCGCCGCGGGAAGCTGCACGCGGAGGTCGCCTCTCGCGTCGGTCCGAACGGTCCGGGTCAAGAGTGCCTTTTCTGTTGATCGGCCCGCTACGAAGAGATCGAGGGTGGCCGCCGCGGTGACCTCGGCGTTCGGGACGGGTTTGTCGTCGAGGTCCTTGACGGAGCCGATGACGGTTACCGTCTCGCCCGGCTGGACCACGTACCGCCCAGGGCGGGCACTCAGGGTCAGCAGCCCGCTGGCGACGCGCACCTGGCCTCGTCCCGAGGCCTCCCGATTGCTCAGGTCCGCCACGCCGGCTTCTATGGTGTACTGAAACTCCGGAGGCTCGCCGGACCCGAGCGTGGTGTTGCGGTCGTCCGCCGTGCTCGTGGGGAAGGTGAAGCGGGCGGCGCCGTCCGCATCCGTCGTTGTATCGCCGCTTGCGACCACCTCGCCGTGGAAGCCGGCGGATGCGTCCTCGTCGCCTGGATCGGAATCTCCGTCCTCTTCCCGCCAGCTCCAGTACGGCGCGCGGTAGACGGTGTAATGGACCTTCCCAGTCGCCACCGGTGCGCCGTAGTAGTACGTGGCCCGCACGGTAACGGGCACCTGCTCTCCGCGCACGTAGTGCGGCTTTTCCGTCCGGACCTCCACCCGCCACTCCGGCTTCCGGTAGGACGCCACGGAGAATTCGGCGGTGTGGCGCTCGCCGGCGATCTTGCTCTCCACGGTGTACATCCCGCTGTGGGCCTCGCGGGGGAGACCGAACTCCCCGGAGTAGGAGCCGCGCTCGTTCAAGGTCACGTGTCCCGTCCAGATCTCCGTCTCCTGGTCGTCCAGGATCCTCATCTCGACGCTGCCGGCTTCGGGCAGTGCATATCCGGAGCCCTGCAGCCGGCGGACGACTCCCTTGAAGCGGACGCGGTGACCGGGCCGGTAGATGGGCCGGTCCGTGTAGGTGAAGACCCGGAGGCGGTCTCGATCCCCCTCGCCAAAGGGGAAAACGTTCATGAATGCCAGCGCGGAGCCGCGTCGAGCCACGGCGGCCACCCCCTGCTGGCTCGTGCTCGAGAGAGTGAATCGCGCGAGACCGCGCGGGTCCGTGGTCTGCGCCGCCAGCCGGGCGCTTCCGCGGTACAGGGTGACTGCCGCGCCGGGAACCGGATCGCCGCTCTTCAGGTTTGCCGTGAATGCCTCCACGCGGCCCCGCGCGGACTTGGTGACCAGCGCCAGGTCCGTGACCATGAGCCAGCCGATGGCGTCATTCTTCGCCCCATGCGCCGCCGCCACGTAGACGCCGGGTGGAAGGTGCCCGAGATGCACGTAATCGTAGAAGACGCCCTCCGCGTCCCGCTTCTCCACCGGGTGGGGCCATTCCCGGACCCGCTTCAGCTTCCGGTGATCGAAGGTCCCGGCTCCGCCGCGGCGCCGCGTCCAGGCGACAGGCTGCAGGAGCTTACGCAGCGCATCGCCATCCTCATTCAGCAGCGTCATGGGGTCCACCGAGTAGAGACGCATCGTGATGCGGTCGCCCTGGCGGAACCCGCGGAGAGCGATTCGCGGCTCGTCCTCGGGGAGATTGGCGTGCCGGTGAACGAACATCTGCAGCTCCGGGTCTCCCGGCTGGAGCTGCAGAACGGGCGCGGCGACCTGCCCTTCCTGGACCGTCACGCTTTGCGGCCCGTTCCGGTACGCGGTGGCCGTGGTCACTACTTCATAGCCGCCGATGGGCAGGGAATGGACCGTGAAAAATCCCTCCCGGTCGGTACGAGCGCGGCGGGCATCCGTGCCGCTCCTCGGATCGGCGGGGCGGATCACGACGCGCATCCCGGCAAGCGGGCGACCGGTATCGGCGGCCAGCACGCGGCCCCGCAGCGTGCCGACTCCCGCTTCGGAGGAGAAAGCAAAGGCGTAGAGCGCCAGCGTGGCCAGCAGGGCGAGCAGGACGGCCACTCCGGGCCGCGCGGCAGCGAGAGGTCGCATCGGTTCCACTCCGTGCATCGCAAGGGGCAGCGGGAGACCCTACAGAGAGCGCTCGCCGGACGCCGCTGCCGGCGCCCCACCGGCCCGCAGCCGGGACCGGCGCCGCTCGAGCAGCATCACGGCGCCGAGCCAGAGTGCCAGCAGTAGTCCGACGACGAGCAGGGACGTCACGCGCTCGGCGCGGGTCCGCGTTCCGAAATCGCCGAGCAAGCGCGTCAACTGCAGCGCGGAAAGCGCGGCGCCGATGCCAAGCATCCGGCCCGCGGCCGCGCGCGGCCCCGCGTCCGAGGTGAGCTGCAGCCCCACGCCGATGGCCAGGCCGACGAGGAGGGCGGCCTGCGACCGCTCTCCGAACAACAGCCAGACGGCAAGGGGTGCAAGGGCGGCCAGGATCCCCACCAGCCCCGTGCGCAGCAGGCGGGGCAGCACCCCGGCCGGAGGGCGCTCCACATCCGGAAGGAGCTGCATGAGGCCCGGAATGAGGCCGGCTCCAAGGATGAGGGCGGCGTAGTAGTAGAGGAAATCCGGCTCCAGCCCGCGCGTGTAGCCGACTCGCTCCGCGTAGAGCCGGTAGAGCAGCACCAGCACGCCGAAGCCGAACGCCGCGGGCAGCAGCTCCCGCCTGCCGCTGCGTGCAGCCGGCGGAAAGAGGCCCGTCGCCCCGAAGCCCGCCAGCAAAAGCAGCGCGATTCCGTAGCCGTGGAGCCACCGGAACGCGATGGCCGCTCCACCGAGGACCAGCAGGGGCGTGAGCAGATCGGATCCGGAACGGTAGGGCCGGGCGGCGTCCGGACCTCCGGTGCGTCCCGTCTCGATCCAGCCGAGGACGGCAAACAGCGCCATTCCGATGAGCGACACGTGCCAGAAGTGCGGTGTCCCGTTCAAGCGGGTGCCGATGACCACCGCCATCACCACCGTCGGA
This sequence comes from uncultured bacterium, assembly GCA_964416225.1. Classification (GTDB taxonomy): domain Bacteria; phylum Armatimonadota; class SYMT01; order SYMT01; family SYMT01; genus CAYQDT01. The sequence goes on along the minus strand of CAYQDT010000056.1, from coordinate 718 downwards.
GCGATCACCGCCGCCGCGCCGCTCCCGGCCGCTCCCCGGCGGAATGTGCTGCCGCCCAGCAGCGCGATCCCCAGGGTAGCGCCGAACAGAAGCGGGAGCGACTGCCACTCGCGCACGCCGGTGGGAGTGCGGTGGTAGGTGGCGAGAAACGTCATGGCCGCCAGGGTCACCCCGTACAGCACCGACCCTTCCAAAGCCGCCGCGCGCTCCGGACCGGCGTGCTCGTCGCCGGCGCTCCGGAGCCCCAGATCGAGCAGCAGGCCCGCCGTGATCATGCCGAGCATGAATCCCCCCAGGGCGTCCAGCGGCTGCCGCGGATAGAGGAGCAGGATTACCGCGACACCGGCGGTCGGCGCGGCGATCGCCGGAGCAAGCTCACCGGGCGGCGCCGCGATGAGCACGGTGGCGAGCAGCGCCAGGCCACCCAGCAGCAGTCCGGGACCGAGCGTCTGCCCCGGGGACCACGGCTTGCTCGTGGGAAGGGTGAGCAGCGTGCCGATGAGCAGCACGACCACGGCGGTCCCGAAGAACGGCGCCAGTGCTGAGAGGAGCGCGGCGCGTCCCTTTCCGGCGCGGGAGCCCGTGTAGGCAAGGACCAGTGCGCTCAAACCAAGCGCGATAAGGGTCAATGTGTGCACCATCGACGCGCCCCTTTCGACGCGGCCGGTTCGGGTGGGCGGTGCTGCGTGGGAAGTGGGAGGCGCCGCCGGGACCCTGG
>CAYQDT010000055.1:0-10391 GCA_964416225.1 uncultured bacterium | reverse complement strand
CCGCCCCTTCAAACGCCCCCAGAGCAGTACTGTGCAGAGCATTGGAGGCAACCGAGGTAAACCCGATGCTGCTCGAGCGCCCGTGCTCCCGAATAACTTGAGCAGCATTGCACCGACGATACAGGCCAGAACGCCAGCGACGTAGAAGATCCAGAATCTGCTCTTTCGCATAGGGACGGCCCCATCTGGAGGAGGTGATAACTACCCAGTCAAAGTTGGGGCCAAGTAGGCTAACATGAAAATAGTCAGAAAAGTTTGTGCGCATTCCAATTTCAGCCGGACAGACAGAAAGCGCCGGCCACATGGCACCGTCTTCAGGAAGCCCCTACCCGCCTGCCCGGAGAGCGTTCCCCGCATGGTCGCGCCTGACCTGCCCCCGCCGGCTCCGCCCGGCAGTCCGGAAGGTCTCTAGAGAGAGTTTACGCACTTTCTGGCCCTGCGGCCAATCCGTCCTGGCAACAGCCGTACCGGCTCCGCCGGGCGCGGCTGTCCGTGCGTTCGGGGCGCTGCGTACCCGGCGCGGCACCCGGAGGACGATTGTGCGGCGTTACTGCGGCAAGTCGCCGCGGGATCGGGCACCGGTCCGTGGCAGGTGGAGCGGGCGCGGGCTGGCGCGCTGCGTCCCCGGCAGTCTGATGGAGGTTGCGCGGGGCATCCCGCGGCGGTCAGTGCCGGCAGCCTGGGCCGGGGGTCCCGACGTGCTCGCCGAGGGGTGGAGCGGTCGCAACCGGCGGAGTGACGGATCCAGGCTGGAGCGCCTGGTCGCCGTCCATCATGGAGTTGCTGCCCGCCTCCATTCGAACCGGCAGCCGTCCGCCCGGCCGCGCCGTGGGCCGGGGCTATCCGCGCAGCAGGCGCCGCTGTCTGCGTGGAGCTGCAGGTAGCGGTTCGTCGCCAGGGAGAGCAGGGTCAGCTCCCCGGTGGGCGTCTCGATCCACTGGAACGTCTCGCCCGCGGCCGGCGCTCCACGCTTCAACGTGACCTCGCCGCCCCCCTGCACGGAGAGGTAGCCTCCCGCCGCCTTCAGCGCCACCCGTCCTTTCCCGCGGTCCACCACCCGCAGCCGCGCGGCCGGCGTCGCCGCCAGGGGATCCGCCGCGGGGACCGCCATCACGCGCGCGTCGCCGGCGACCAGAACGGCCCCGCTGCCCGACGCCGAGAGGGTGATGGTCTTGCCCGCCGGAATCGGCCGGGTCCATCCGCGGGGGCGCGGCTCCGCCACGGTGAACCGGGTAAAGTCCGCGTAGCCGCCCGGGCCGCCGCCGGTGTGGAAGTGGAACAGGGAGTAGCGGACCCCCTGGAACGTCTTGAGCTGGAAGAGCATGGTGAACGGGCCGCCCAGCTCCGTGAACTGCCTGCCGTCCGTGCTGTAGCTGAAGCGGGCCTTCTCCGTGAGGAAGCTGCACTCCGCCCGCAGCCACACCTTGCCGCCCCGGAGCGGCGAGCGTGCAGTCACGCCGGATTGCTGATCGAACTGCTCCACGGACACTCCTTCCGGCCCGCGGCGGATGCCGATCCACGCGTAGGGCGCGCTCAGGAGCCCCAGGCCCGCCACGTCGCCGGGCTGCATCCCCCGCGTATCCAGCGCTACCGAGGGCGTCGACTCCGGGCCGATGGCCCGCTGGGTGAGCGTGTTGCGCGCATGCCAGAAGTCCGCCGCCGGCAGCGAGTGGAGACGCAGAAAGCCGGGACGTTCAGAGAGTGACCACTTGCTGTCCTCCGGTGCGTGGTTCCACTGCCAGATCGGCTTCAGCCGGGGACCGGAGAAAGCGTCGTCCCGCTCATACGGAGCGGATGGGGGAGAGACGTGGCCGGTGTTCGGCTTCACCCAGGTGCGCGGCGTGCGTCCGAGATTACCCGGCAGACCGAAGTAGGGCCAGCCGTCCTTCCAGGTGACGGGCGAGAGACCGGTCAGGCGGCCCAGGGAGTTGAAGTCCATCATGGAGAAGCCCCACCACTCGCCCATGGGGGTGCTCACGATGCCGCCCTGGTGCATGGCGCCCCGCGCGATGCCGAAGTCTTCCCCGCTGCTGATGGCCGGTACCACTTCATAGGGCCCCTCCGGCCGGTCCGCGCGGGCGCAGGGCATGCGCATGGTGCCCAGGTACCAGGCGCTGGTGATGTAGTATTTGCCCCCGATCTTGTAAAAGTGGGAGCCCTCTCCCATTCCCGCGCTGGCCGGAATGATGGCCCGCTCGGTGCCCGGGACCACGTCCGTCAGCGCGCGGTTGAGCTGCGCCAGCATCACCGTGCGATAGCCCCAGATCACGTACGCGGTGCCGTCATCGTCAAACAGCACGGAGAGATCGTGAAAGGCGCGCTTCATTGGGGTGCGGGTCCACGGTCCCGCGGGGTTCTTCGCGCGGAAGAGCTGGGTGGGCTGACCGCGCACGTTATCGAAGAGGTAAAACGTGCCGTTCCGGTAGCGGAAGCTCGGCGCCCACACCCCCTGCCCGTAGATCTCCTTTCCTTCCTGGAGCCGGTATTCCGGTCCGAAGTCCAGCCGGTCGACGGCATAGCTCAGGAAGCGCCAGTTGACCAGATCCCGGGAGTGAAGCACGGGGAGACCCGGCATGGCGTGCATCGTCGTGCCGGTCAGGTAGTAATCCTCTCCCACGCGGATCAGGTCCGGGTCAGAGAACTCGTCGTAGAACAGCGGGTTGGAAAAGGTGCCGTTGCCGTTGTCTGCCCTCCAGGTCCGGCCGGAAGCACCGGCGGCGGCCCAGGTGGCGAGCGCGAGGAGCGCGGCTGTAAGAACGGTTCGAGAGGCCATTTTCAGTGCCGGCGGGAAGGGTGGGAAAGGCTGGATCGACAGCCTGCGGACGGGCGGCCGGAGCCTGATTGACGACCTGCCTGCCCCGTGTTATCCTGATGCTATCACGAAATAGCACCGGCCCACCCCTGGCGAACGATGGCACGCAGCACCAACCCCGCCGGAACCGGAACAGGTACGAGCCATCCGACCATCGCGACCATCGCGGCCCACACGGGGTTGTCCCGCGCCACGGTCACGCATGTCCTGAACGGACGGGCGGCCGAGCAGCGCATCCGGCCGGAGACCCGGCAGCGGGTGCTGCGGGCCGCTCAGGAGCTCGGGTACCGCGCCAACGCCTCCGCGCGGGCGATCCGATCCGGACGCTTCGGCAGCATCGCGCTGGTCCAGTCGCAGGTGGGGGAATACCTGCCCGGCGAGCTGCTGCACGGACTGACCACCGCCATCTCCGCCCGGGATCTGCACCTGGTACTGACGCACGTCGCCGACGTGGATGAGAGCGGCGACTCGTACCTCGCGCACACGCTGCGGGCGCTGTCCGTGGACGGCGTGCTGATCAACCGGCACGGCGACTCGCCGCCCCCGTTTCTGGAGCGGATCCGCCGGCTCCGCATCCCCGCGATCTTCCTCAACTCGAAACAGGAGGTGGACTGCATCTACCCGGACGACCTCCAGGGAGGGGAGCTGGCCGCCGAATTCCTGCTCCGCCTGGGCCACGAGCGGATCGCGTACGTCGAGACGCAGGAGCGCCGCCTCCCGCACTACAGCGAGCGGGACCGGCGCGCCGGCTACCGGCGGGCGATGGAGCAGGCCGGCCACCCTTGCTGGATCCACCAACTCCCCGTGGCGTGGCGCTCGCCCGCGGAGCCGCACGCGGACCAGCGGGTCCGGGCGGCCGTGCGACTGCTGGACCGTCCGGATCGCCCCACCGCCGTGGTGGCGTACGAGCAGACCGAATCCATGGCGGTGGTCCGCGCCGCGCTGCTGCTCGGCATCCGGATCCCCGAGGAGCTTTCGCTGGTCCACTTCCACCACCAGCTGGACAGCCGCTGCTTCCTGCCCATCCACACCGTCAGCAACATGATGCAGCGGGTGGGCGAGGGCGCCGTGGCACTGCTGCTGGAAAAGATCGAGAACCCGCTCCAGGCGCTGCCGTCTCCGGCGGTGGAGGAAGTGCTCCTGGAAGGCGCGACCTGCCTGCCGCTTCGCCACCCTAAGTAACGCCGCGCTGCAGCGGCGGCTCCACGCACAAGGAGAATCGACGATGCGTCTCGTCCCGTACTTCACCGCGCTCCTGGCCCTGGCCTGTGCCGCCCAGGCGCCACTGCCCGCGGCCAACGAAGGGGTGCCGGCGCCCACGAACATCGGCGGCGCGGAGTATCCCCGCATCACCTCGGACCTGCGGGTGATCTTCCGCATCAAGGCGCCGGACGCGCAGAAAGTGGAGTTCGCTTTCTACACGCCCAAGCGCTTCCCCGCCACCCGGGACGAGGCCGGGTTCTGGACGGCGACCAGTGACCCGGTGGTGCCGGGGTTCCACTACTACCGCGTCTTCATCGACGGCGCGGAGCTCAACGACCCGGCCAGCCACACGTTCTATGGGACCGGCAAAGACGCGAGCGGGATCGAGGTGCCGGAGAAGGACGTCGATTACTACCTCCCCCGGGACGTGCCGCACGGCGAGGTCCGCGAGCGTTGGTACCACTCCGGGACCACCGGGGCTTGGCGCCGGGTCTACATCTACACGCCGCCCGGCTACGATACCGAGCGGGACGCGCGCTACCCCGTCCTCTACCTCCAGCACGGCTCCGGTGAGGATGAGCGCGGCTGGTCGAACCAGGGTCGCATGGCGTTCATCATGGACAACCTCCTCGCCGAGCGGAAGGCGGTGCCCATGCTGGTCGTGATGGAGAAGGGGTATGCCACGCGCGCGGGCGAGCCGCCGGCGCCCACTCCGGGCCGGGGGTTCGGCGCGTTCGAGGACGTGCTCACCCGGGACCTGATCCCGTACATCGACGGCGCCTACCGGACGATGCCGGATCGGGAGCACCGGGCGCTGGCGGGCCTCTCCATGGGCGGCTTCCAGGCGTACTCCATCGGGCTGAACCACCTGGACCTGTTCGCGTCCCTGGGCGGGTTCAGCGGAGCGGGCGGCGGGTTCGGCGGCGGTGCCTTCGACACGAAGACCGCGTTCCACGGCACCATGGCGGATCCGGAGGCGTTCAACCGGCGCATGCGGGTGCTGTTCCTCTCCATCGGCACCGCCGAGGGGCAGCGGCTGCAGGACGCCGTGCGCGGCTTCCATGACGCGCTGGATAAGGCGGGGATCAAGACCGTCTTCTACGAATCCCCGGGCACCGACCACGAGTGGCTGACCTGGCGACGGAGCCTGCACGAGTTCGCGCCCTTGCACTTTCGGACGCAGGCGAATGGCGCGGCGGCTCCCGGCGGACGCCGTCCCGGCGCCGGGGGATTCGGCGCGCCGATCACGCTGAACCCGGACGACGTGCAGGCCTTTCCGGAGCCGCCGGAGGGCATCAACGCGGAGCGCGCTGACGTCCCGCACGGTAAGCTGGAGATGATCGAGTATGACTCGAAGTCCGTAGGCGCCCGGCGCAAGATGCAGGTCTACACCCCGCCGGGCTATTCCCCGGACAAGAAGTACCCGGTCCTTTACCTCCTGCACGGTATCGGTGGGGATGAGACGGAGTGGCAGCGCTTTGCAAAGCCCAACCTGCTGCTGGACAACCTGCTGGCGGACGGGAAGGCGGCCCCGATGATCCTGGTCATGCCGAACGGCCGCGCCCAGAAGGATGACCGGCCGGTGGGCAATGTCTACGCGAGCGCGCCGGCCTTCGCCGCCTTTGAGCAAGACCTGCTGCAGGACGTCATCCCGGCGATCGAGTCGCGGTACTCCGTACCGGCGGACCGGGAGCACCGGGCGCTGGCCGGGCTCTCCATGGGCGGCGGCCAGTCTCTGAACTTTGGGCTGGGGCACCTGGACACCTTCGCCTGGGTGGGCGGCTTTTCATCCGCTCCGAACACCCGCCCTCCGACCGAGCTGGTGCCGGACCCCGCGGCAGCCAGGGAGAAGCTCAAGCTGCTCTGGCTCGCCTGCGGCAACAAGGACGGGCTGCTCCGCATCAGCCAGGGCGTGCACGCCTACCTGAAGGAGAAGGAGGTCCCGCACGTCTGGAATGTGGACGGCCACGCGCATGACGCCACCGAATGGCGGAACAACCTCTACTACTTCCTCCAGCGCGTATTCCGATAGGGCCGCAGTTGCGTGACGGGCGGCTCCGGTGCTCGGGCGGAGCCGGGGGAGGTTCTCCCGCGCTTCTGGTGAGGCCGGAGCAGGGTCGGCTATGCCGAGTTGAACACCAAGACCTCGATTGCTGGTAGCACCAGCTCCCCTAACCCAGGCCGGCCGGCGGTAACACGCGAGCCCGGAGCAAGGCGAAGCTCGCCCGTCCGTACATCTGTCGCTTGATCAGTTTCAGCCGATTCACCTGTCCCTCCACCGGGCCATTGCTCCAGCTCTGGGACAGACCCGCCCGGACGGCGGCTTCATCGCGCTTCAGGGAGCTCACAAACGCCTGCAGCTCCGCAATGCCGGCGTCCTGAACGGCTTCAGCCCAGCGGTCAAAGTCCGGCTCCCGGCGCTCGCGGACGGGGGTAAGGAACTCCGCTACCAGCGCATGGGCCTGCTGGAGTTTCGGGGACGCCGCAGCCAAGCGGTCCAGGACGGCAACCTGCGCCGGCTTCAGGTCCTCGTCGCGCCGCAGCAGCCAGTAGACCATACTCCGGGGTGAAGGTAGCCGCCACCGAGGCGCAGCCGCATTACGTCGGCGCTCGGCGGCGGGAAGCGCGGTCCGCCAGGACGCCACCGCCCGCACCACGGTGGAGTAGCAGCCCGTGTAGCCCGACGCCCGCGCCTGCGCGTCGCCCCCGCCTGTGCGTCGCCCGCGCAGGAGAGCACACCGTCTGCGCCCCAGCCGCGGAGCAACCCCGCGCACCACCTGCCCCGGTGGGATCGTGCAGGACACCCACGGCCGCTCCGGACGCGCATACGCCGCTGTTCCGCGCAGCGCCGCCTGGGCATGGCCGATCTGTGTTGCCGCCACCAACGCCACGCGCCGGGACACCCCCTGCTGATTCATCCTACTTCCGGCAGCCCAGGAGTCTCATGTCGCAAATCGCGAAATGATTTCCGCAAATCCGTATTGCTCCCCTTCGCGGCGCTCCGTACACTGAAGGAGACTGGTTCCCGACCCGTTCCGACTCACTCATGCCTCACTCTCGCCGCTTGCGTCATCGTCCCGGGGCCGCTGCACTCGTGCTTTCGTGCGTCGTGCTGCCCGCGTGGGTCGCCCTGGCCGCGCCACCCGCGCCCGAGACCACTCCGACCACGCTTCGCACCCGCGCCGCGACTCTGCTGCGGACGCGCTGCGGCCAGTGCCACTCCCGCGCGAGTAAGGCATCCATGGGAGGGCTGACGCTGGACACGGAGGCCGGATTGCGGAAGGGCGGCGGGCGCGGCCGGGCCGTGGTGCCGGGCCAGCCGGATCGCAGTTTGCTGCTGCAGGCCGTCGCCGGCACGCACCCCACGCTCAAGATGCCGCCGGGGGGCAAGCTCGCCCCGGCGGAAGTGGCGCTGCTGCGGGATTGGATCCAGGCGGGCGCCGTGCTTCCTTCCGCCTCCTCGGAGCGCGGACGCGCGGCGCACTGGGCTTTCCAGCCGCTCCAGAAGCCCGTCATTCCCCGGGTGAAAAACCGAGGCTGGGTGCGGAACCCCATCGACGCCTTCATTCTGCGGCGGCTGGAGGCGAAGGGGCTGACCCCCAACGCCGCCGCGGATCGGCGGACCCTGATCCGGCGCGTCACGTTCGATCTCACCGGTCTACCCCCAACCCCGGAGGAGGTGGGGCAGTTCGTCAACGACCGCACATCGGACGCCTACCCGCGATTGGTCGACCGGCTCCTGGCTTCGCCGGCGTATGGGGAGCGCTGGGGAAGGCATTGGCTGGACCTGGCCCGGTACGCGGACAGCGACGGCTACGAGGCAGACAAAGATCGGCCCGAAGCGTGGCCCTACCGGGACTTCGTGATCAAGGCGCTGAACGAGGATCTACCGTACCGCACCTTTATCCGGTGGCAGTTGGCCGGCGATGAGTACGCGCCGGATAACCCGGCCGCGGTAGCCGCCACCGGCTTCCTGGCGGCGGGGCCGTACGTCATCCCCGTGCCCTCGGACACCGAGCACAACAAGCTGCGCTACCGGTACGACGACCTGGACAACATGCTGAGTACCACCTCCTCGGCGATGCTGGGGCTCACGGTCGGCTGCGCGCGCTGCCACGACCACAAATACGATCCGATCCCCACGCGCGACTACTACCAGATGCTGGCGGCGTTTACCTCCACGGAGCGCCGGGTCGCGTCCCTGGTCCGCCCCCAGCGGGAGCTGGACCAGTGGGTGGCGGAGGAAAAGACGCGCCTGCGAAACGCCAAGATCGACCGCCTGCCGCTCTCGGACGAGGAAAAGCGGCTGCTGCGGCTGCCCTCGTTCTTCTTCTTTGTCTCCCAGGCGCGGCTGTACAAGGAGTACGGCAAGCAACTGGAAGTGTCCGATGCGGAGCTGCGCGACTCCCTCTCACCGGAGTTGGTGCGGAAGCTGGAGGCGCTGGAGAAGGCGGCGAAGGCCGCACCCCAGCCGGCAAAGGGTGAGCCGGCGCACGCTCTGATTCTGACGGACACCGGCCCGGCGCCCGCCGCCAGCTACCTACTCCGGCGCGGCGAGGTGGATGAAGCCAAAGAGCCGGTATCGCCCGGATTTCTCCAGGTGCTGGAGCATGGCCGGACCCCCGCAGAATACCTGATCGCCGCTGCCGCGCCTGGTGCGGCGACCACCCGGCGGCGGATGGCGCTGGCGGAGTGGATGACGGACACGGAACACGGCGCGGGGCAATTGCTGGCGCGCGTGATCGTTAACCGGCTCTGGCAGCACCACTTCGGCGAGGGGCTGGTCCGCACTCCGGGTGACTTCGGGCTCCAGGGTGAGCATCCCACCCATCCGGAGCTGCTGGATTGGCTGGCGGGCGCGCTGATCCGCAACGGCTGGCGACTGAAGCCGCTCCACCGCCTGATGGCGCTGAGCGCCGCCTACCAGCAAGGCGACGGTCTCGACGCCCGGCGGGCCGCAATCGATCCGGAGAACCGGCTCTGGTGGCGTCGCCGGCCGCTGCGGCTGGAGGCGGAGGTGCTCCGAGACGCCACGCTGGCGGTGAGCGGCGGGCTAAACCGGCGGATGTACGGCCCTGCCTTCCGCCCGCGCATCCCCAAGGAAGCCATCGCGACCCGCTCTGGTGACGCCTACCCCACCGATATCAAGGACAGCCCGGACCTCCAGTGCCGGTCGGTATACGCCTTCATCAAGCGCTCGGTCAACCAGCCGCTGATGGAGGTATTCGATGCGCCGGAAGCCACGGCCGCGTGCAGCCGGCGCGTCGTCTCAACGGTGCCTACGCAGGCGCTGGCGCTGCTGAACGATCCGTTTATCCGCGAGCAGGCGGAACAATTCGCGCAGCGGGCGAGCCGCGAGGCCGGTGGGGATGCGGCGGCCCGGGTCCGGCGTGCCTATCTGCTGGCACTGGGACGCACTCCCACCACGGCGGAGGCGGAACGCGCAGCACGATTCCTCCGTCAGGGGGACGCCCGCGCGCTGGCGGACTTCTGTCACGTGCTGCTCACCCTGAACGAGTTCATTTACGTCGACTGAGGCACACGCGGATGAAGACCCCTCGCTTCGAGACACGACCCGGCACACCGTTCCCCTGTGGACGGGTGGAATCTCACAGCCTGAACCGTCGCCAATTGCTCCAGCGAGCGGGTGCGGGATTCGGGATGGTGGCACTGTCCGCGCTGCTGGGCCAGGAGGGGCTTCTGGCCGCCGAAGCCCCGGCGGACTCGCTGCGGGCACGCACGGGGCCGCTCCCCGCCCGCGCGAAGCGGGTGATCTGGCTCTTTATGGAGGGCGGTCCCAGCGCCGTGGACCTCTTCGATCCGAAACCGGAGCTGCAAAAGCACCACGGACAGAAGCCCGGCCAGAGCATCGACGTCTTCTTCGGTGATCCGGGGCCGCTGATGAAGTCGCCGTATGCGTTCGCCCAGCATGGGCAGAGCGGCGCCTGGGTCTGCGAGAAGTTCCCCCACCTGGCGCGGCACGTGGATGACATCGCCTGGATCCGCTCCTGCCAGGCGGAGTCACCCAACCACGGCCCGGCGATGTACCAGATGAACACGGGTCTGACGCGCGCCGGGTTCCCCAGCGCGGGCGCCTGGGTGACCTACGGGCTCGGGACGGAGAACCGGAATCTGCCCGGTTTCGTGGTGCTGCAGAACAGCCGCGGCAGCAAGGGCGGACCGGGAAATTGGGGAGCCGGCTTCCTGCCCAGCGCCTACCAGGGCGTGCCGTTCCGGGCCCAGGGCTCGCCCATCCTCAATCTGGAGCGGCCCGGCGGCCTCTCGGCGGAGCGGCAGCGGGCGCAATTGGACCTGGCCGAGGAACTGAACCGCGAGCACGAACAGACCCATCCCGGCGAGGCCGACCTGCTGGCGC
>CAYQDT010000054.1:0-10426 GCA_964416225.1 uncultured bacterium | reverse complement strand
GAAGGAGCGAGACCATGCGCGAGAATCCCACCCAGGCGGCGGAGCTCCGGCGCATTCGCCGGTTGCTGCGCGAGACGGCGCGCATGGCCAAGGAAGCCAGCCTCACGCGCACGCTCGAGAAGGGCGCGCGGACGTCCGTGGTGCAGTACAACCACATCGTCCAGCACCTGGAACGCCTCCAGGCCATTCCTCCCGGCTTCTTTGCTCCGCTGCCGGAAGATGCTACCTTCGATGACGTGGGGGTGGCGGCGGCACAGCTGGCCAGCTATCTGCACGAGGAGGACGAGGAGCGGCCGCGCTCCCCGTTCAGCGGCGGCAATAACGGCAACGTCCACATCAACGTGGGCGGTCTGCGCGAGTTGAAGGACTTGAAGGAGCTCAAGGAGCTGGGTCAGGTGATCCGCGAGCAGCTTCCGGAATGGCTGCGCGGCAAGGTTTCGCCGGCCGCAGAGGCGCCCGCGGCCTCGGCGGCGCCACCGGCGGAAGCTCCGGCGAGCGGGCTGTCCGAACTGGAGAGCCGTCTGGCGGAAGTCGGCGCCAAGCTGCAGGCGGTTGCGGAACAGCTTCGACGGGGCGACCTGACCGATTTCCAGCGCGCGGACCTGGCCGAACAGCTATCCCGGCTGGGGCAGGAGCAGGCGCGCCTCGTCCGGGAGCATGCCGGCGTTCCGGGGATGCCGCCCACGCCTCCCGAGCCGCCGCGCCCGCCGTTCCCGGTCTCCTGACGCCCCCCGTCTCCGGGGCGTGGACCCCGGAGATCGCCGCTCCGGCGCCGCGAGGCCCGGCGGTCATTCCGACCGCTTCGTCAGATCCGGCGGTGGTAGACCCACCACTCCACCGCCAGGATCAGGAGCGCTGCCAGCAGCAGCCAGCGCCACGTTTCGACCGCGGTGCGGACCGTCCCGGTGCGGGCCATCACCGGGCGGTGACCGAACTGAATCTTGTCCGCCGGCATGGTGGCGGACTCGTCCCGGCTCAGCAGGTTCACGGCGAACTCCTGCTTCATCCCCGGGCCCTGCACCGTGTAGACGCCCCGCTCCTCGGTGTCGCCGATATACAGGAGTCCGCCTTCCGGCCGGATGCGGGTACGTTGTCCGGACGGCGAGGTGACCGTGGCTTCCGTGAGCTTCGCGGGCGCCTCGATGGTTGCCGTGCCACCCGTTCGGAGTTGAAGACCTTCCGTGCGGCCGGGTCGCGCCGCGAGCCACTGGATCAGGTTGTTAAAGAAGATCGGAAACGCCACGCGGAGTGGGAAGTCGGTCTGGAGCAGCGGAAAGCCGACGTAGGCGCTCTTCACGCCTCCTTTTTCCCCGGCCGCGATGACCGTGCCGCTCTCATCTTCCGCCAGGGTCACGCCCCAGGCCCGCTTGTTCGCGGTGAGCGCCTGGGGCAGCTGGAGCTGGCTCAGCTTCACGTAGCGCATCACCGGGTGCGTGCGCTGCCAGTCCAGGATCGTGGCGTTGGCGACCTTCCCGGTGATGTCGACGGGAGCGGTTGGCCCGCCGCAGTTGACGTAGAGGTGGTTTCCGGGCCCGACATTCTTGGGCGGCGTGTTCTCGAATACCACCACATCGAACCCGCTCTGGCCGTTGTAGCCGCTCGGAGAGACCCGGGAGACCTTGACTCGCGGATCCAGATTGAGTGCCTTTTCCAGGTAGAGGTCGCCATCCGAGACCAGGAGCACGTTCACATCGCGGCGGGCGGAGAGCTGCGAGTACGCTTCGTTGTCCGCGTCCAGGTCATCCCGGATATCCAGCCGGGCGCGGAGGATTCCGTTCGCTTCCCGGATATTGGAGAAGATCTCCGCGTGCTCCGCGTACCCCGTCGCGGGGTCGGCCGCGGCCAGGTCCAGCGGCCGGACATCGATGAGGGCGTCGTTGCGATAGAACTCCAGGTTGCACTTCCGTGCCTCGCGGCTGTAATTCCGCACGGCGACGAACATCTGGTAGCCGCTGTCCTCGCGGAAGTTCCGGCGCACGTCCATCGCCACGATGCCGACATTGTCGGACCGGCTGCCCACCTTTACGAATTGGATGTCCGCGCCGCGGGTGTCCAGCTCGTCCATCTCGGGGAACGCGCCATCGGAAAGGACGTAGATGCGGCTTCCGCCCTTCAGGATGCCGGATCCGGCCGCGGAGACGGCCAGCAGGAGCGCGTCCCGCAGGTTGGTCGTCGTCTCTCGCGCCTGAGCGGCAGCAAGGGCGTGCCGCAGCTCGCTTTTGTCCGTCGTGAACCCGGTCAGGCGGTGCACCCTGCTGGTGGACAGCAGGAGCATCATCCGGTCGCCGCCGTGCATATCCCGGATCATGCGCTCGACGAGGGTGCGCGCGTCGTCGAAGCGGCTTCCGTGGGGCGCGTCCTTACTCTCCATGCTCGCGGAGCCGTCCAGGATCACCACCACGTTGTTTCCGCCCAGGGCCTGGGCGAAGTAGGCGGGGCGGGCCAGCGCGAAGACGGTGAAGAACAGCACCAGGAGCTGCAGCAGCAGCAGCAGGTTCTTCCTGAGCTTCTGGAAGGGCGCGTTCGCCTGGACGTCCTTGACCAGGTGGTTCCAGAGCAGCACCGAGCTCACCACCATCTCCCGCCGCTTCAACTTGAGCAGGTAGAAGAAGACAATGAGCGGAACCAGTGGGATCAGCAGGAATAGGTAATTCGCCGCAAACAGTTTCATGGAGTGACGGACGCGCCCGGGAGGCTTCCGGAACGAAGCGCGCGAGGGGTGCCGCCGCGGGCTCCCGGCCGGCGGTGCGGCGCGGCCGGCACGCGGCTCGCCTCGATCGGCGTCTGACGGTCAAGACGCATCGCGACCCTGGCGCGTTTCATCCAGACCATTCTACGCTTGCCGCCGACGCGCGGCTGATGGGCCGCACGGCCGCGCGCGGACGGCGCGCACGGAGACGCGGTCACCGGCAGCGGGCTGTGCCCTTCCCGTCGAGAGCGGCCAGGGCCCTCGGGCGAGCAGCGCCATGGAGCGTGTCAGCAGGTCTTGATTCGGCGGCGCTCCGGCACATGCCCGCAAAGAGAAAAAACGGTCCGCGCGGACCGTTTTTTCTCCCGATAGGTGACGACCCGCTGTGGGCCGCAGCAATCACGCCTGAGTAGCGGCGGTGGCGGCAGGCTGGACGTTGATCGCCTGCAGGCCTTTGGGCCCCTGGACCACTTCATAGTCTACCTGCTCGCCCTCGCGAAGCGTGCGGTAGCCTTCCTTCTGGATGACGGAGTAGTGAACGAAGATGTCACCACCGTCCCCGCCGTCGATGAAGCCGTAGCCCTTGGCGGCGTTGAACCACTTGACGCGTCCTTCCGGCATTGCCCCCGAACCTCCTCCCGAATGTTACTTCCGGACGTGGTTGACGGGGGGTGCGTTCCGGGCCCGGCAACTCTTGGAGCGCTGCACTCCATTCGGGGGAGTGTTCAGCGCGAATACGTCCTACTACCGGCGCCTTAAAGGCGCTTCGCCTTTCAGTTACACCAAAGTGGTGGACGTTTTCCTGCTCGGCGAGCAATTTCACGTTAAAAGTATTCAACATACGGTGGAAATAGGTCGTGGTGCGAGCCAAAAAGGGGGACGAAACAGACGCAAAAAGGGAGCGCCTGCGAACGCAAGCACTCCCCGCACCGGAATCCGCGCTGCCGGTAGGATTACCGCTGCACGACCGCGCTCCGGATCACCACGGGATCGACCGGTACATCGCCGTGATGCCCGTGGCTGCCCGTGGGGACGTGGACGATGCGGTCGACCACGTCCATTCCCTGGATGACCTTCCCGAAGACCGCGTAGCCGAACCCGCGCGCGGTTTCATCCTGGTGGTTCAATGAGCCGTTGTCCTTCACGTTGATGAAGAACTGGGCGGTGGCGCTGTCGACCACCTGGGTTCGCGCCATCGCAATGGTCCCGCGGTCGTTCTTGAGGCCGTTTCCGGCCTCGTTCTTGATCGGATTGCCGGACCTCTTCTCCCGCATGTCCGGGGTGAATCCGCCGCCCTGGATCATGAAATTCGGAATCACCCGGTGGAAGATCAGCCCGTCGTAATGCTTCCCTTCCACGTACTTGAGGAAGTTCTGGACGGTAATCGGCGCCCGGTCCGGGTACAGCTCGATCCGGATCTCTCCCAGCGATGTGTCCAGCACCACCACCGGGTTCGCGCTCCGCTCCCCCTCATTCGACATCGCGAGGGCGCTCCCCAGCAGCGCGATACCGCCCAGCAGCATACTCTCCAACAGCCCCATTGCATCTCCTCTCCGCCGGGCTTGCCCGGACGCTCCGACCGGCATGGCTCCGCCAGGACACGGTTCACGGTCCCACCGGCCGGCCTGCTCGCTCGTTATACGGGCTCCGTGCCGGCTCGAGACGTCCGGCAGCCCCTTGACTGCAGCCGCAGCTTCCGCTTCCCGCAGCCTGCCCGCGCCGTCTATTTCACCTTCGCCGCGCGGATGATCACCGGCTTCACCGGCACATCTCCCAAGGGGCCGTGGTCCGGGGTGTTCTTGGTGGTGGTGGGCACTGCCTTGATCTTGTCCACCACGTCCATCCCCTTCACCACCTTGCCGAACACGGCATAGCCGTAGCCGTCCTGGGACTGCGCTTTGTTCAGGAAATCATTGTCCTTCACGTTGATGAAGAACTGGGCCGTGGCGCTGTTCGGGTCCGGCGTGCGGGCCATGGCAAGGGTGCCGCGCTTGTTCTCCAGCCCGTTGCCCGACTCGTTCTCGATCGGGGGATCGGTTTTCTTCTCGACCAGGCCCGGCGTGAAGCCGCCGCCCTGGATCATGAAGGTCGGGATCACCCGGTGGAAGATGGTCCCGTTGTAGAAGCCCTTCCGCACGTACGCGACGAAGTTCTTCACCGTTACGGGAGCCTTGTCCGGATAGAGCTCAACCTGCACCTCACCGAGTGAGGTATCCAGGACGACGATGGGATTCTTCCCCTGGTCCGCCGCTCCAGCCAGACCGGCCGCAAGGCCGGTCAGCGCGAACGCCGCGAGCAGCAGCGTGCTTCTCCTTGGCAGCATTTCCTCTCCTCTGCACCGGCTTTCCGGGACCGGCGCTCCGACACTTCGCTACTTCACCCGGACGCTCTTGATGAGCACCGGGTCTGCCGGCACGTCCCCCATGGGGCCGTGGTCCGGGGTGTTCTTGGTGGTGGTGGGCACTGCCTTGATCTTGTCCACCACGTCCATCCCCTTCACCACCTTGCCGAACACGGCATAGCCGTAGCCGTCCTGGGACTGCGCTTTGTTCAGGAAATCATTGTCCTTCACGTTGATGAAGAACTGGGCCGTGGCGCTGTTCGGGTCCGGCGTGCGGGCCATGGCAAGGGTGCCGCGCTTGTTCTCCAGCCCGTTGCCCGACTCGTTCTCGATCGGGGGATCGGTTTTCTTCTCGACCAGGCCCGGCGTGAAGCCGCCGCCCTGGATCATGAAGGTCGGAATCACCCGGTGAAAGATGGTCCCGTTGTAGAAGCCGCGCCTGGCGTAGGAGACAAAGTTCTTCACGGAGATCGGAGCCTTATCCGGATAAAGCTCCAGGTCGATCGTCCCCTTGGAGGTTTCCATCGTCACCGCAACGGGCTTGTTCCCGCCCGGCGCGCCAGCCTTCGCCGAGGCCGGTTTCGTCCCCTCGGCGGAGGCGTTCGGGGCATTTCCGGCCGGCGCGTTGGCGGCCGCTGAAGCCGGGGTGTTTGCCGCGGGGCTGGCGCTGCTGGCCGGAGCGTTGGTCGTCACCGTGACGTTCGCCGGCGGGGTACTGCCGCCTGAGCTCGCGGCGCGGTCTCCCGGATCGCAGCCGGTCAGACAAACGGCCAGCACAGATCCCGCGACGGCCAGGAGACTGGGGTGAAGGCGCATAGCGGATTTCCTCGTCATTTCCACGCACACGGGTCCGGAAGCCGGCCGCGCGCCGGGGGTGCATCTCTCTCGGTCCCGATTATCTTACTCGAATCGCTGCCCCGGCGAACCAGTTCCCTGCGGGCGAGCGGGGTGCCGCAGCCGCCTATCCGGGCGGGCTCCGGACGGGCGCCGTATGGCGCGGCAGCCAGTAGCCGCCGTCGACGCGCAGCGTTGCGCCGGTGATGTAGTCTGCGGCTTCGGAGCAGAGGAAGGCCGCCGTTTCGCCGACTTCCTCGATGGTTGCCATTCGCCCCCAGGGGAGCGCCGCGGCCGCCTCCCGCAGCGCCTGCTCGTCCATGAAGGCGCGCTCGCCCGGAGTATCCGTCGAGCCGGGCTCGAGCACGTTGACATTGATGCGGTGCGGCGCGAGCTCAGTGGCCATCGTGGCGGCCATCTGCTCCAGGCCCGCTTTGGCGGTGTTGTACGGCAGTGAGTTCGGGAGCGGGATGAAGGCGAGCACCGAGCTGATCATCAGAATCTTGCCGCCGCGGCCCGCCCGGACCATCTCGGCGGCGGCCAGGCGGCTGCAGTAGAACGGCGCCATCAGGCTCACCTCCCAGGTCTCGCGGAGATCGTCCGGCTGGAGGTCCAGGAACGGCTTCCGGATGCTGCGATACGCGTTGTTAATGAGAATGTCCACCCCTCCCCACTCTGCCAGCAGCCGTTCGAAGAGCGCGTCAACCTCTGCCACCCGGCCCACATTCGCCTGGATCGCAAGCGCGTCCCCGCCCGCCTGACGGCATTCGCGGACCACCTCCGCCGCTTCCTCGGGGTGCGTGCGGTAGTTCACCACCACCCGCGCGCCC
Source organism: uncultured bacterium (assembly GCA_964416225.1). GTDB lineage: Bacteria > Armatimonadota > SYMT01 > SYMT01 > SYMT01 > CAYQDT01. The sequence continues at coordinate 3,732 of CAYQDT010000054.1, read as the reverse complement.
CGCCGCGCCAGCGCCACCGCGCACCCCCGCCCGATTCCGCGTGACGCACCCGTCACCAGTGCCACCCGATCCCGCAGCTCCCCCATCCCGGCCTCCTTAACCCGCGCCCCTCCTCGGTTTCGGAAGCGGTACGTCTCCACCTTCTTCCAGGTCTTCTTTCAGAAATTTCAAAAGTTTCTGAAAGATTTGTTTCGCATTGCTCTCCGCGGGTGGATAATCGTTTCAGAATTGGATGAAAGGAACGTCTCCCCGCCCCCTGTCCGCGGAGGTTGAACATGGCCCGTCCGCCCGTTGAATGGCCCATTCCCGTCTACGTTACGGAGCTTCGCGAGCGCGTGGTTGCCTCCTTCCGGCTCCCGGCGCGCCACCTTGCCGGCCGGGTGCCGGGACCGCTGCATCCGGAGGTGCTGTCCGGGCAGGTGCTGCTCTCCCTGGCGGTGAGCAACGGACGCTGCGTCAAGTCAATGGGGAGCGGGCGGACGCTCGCCTCCGAGCTTCACCTGGCCGAGCTGTTCACTCCGGTACGGTGGCGTCCGGCGTGCCGCCCGGCGGTGCGGGGGCATCTGCTGATCCGCGCCTGGGCCGACCATGCGGGGGTCCGGCGGCTGCTGCGCACGGCGCTGGACTTCCAGGCGCGGCGCGGTGTCACGGGAATCAGCGCGGGTCGTCATCGCAGCGAATGCGCGCTCACCGCGGCGAAGAGCGGGGTGCTGCTGGCACGCTTCCACTTCCCGAAGCTGGCGCCGGAGGTGCCGTGGCCGGTGGACTCACTCTGCGACAGCCAGGAAGCGGCGGATGTCCTGACGGTACATCCTCACTGCTACTTCCTCCCGGCGCGCGGAGGGCGGGCGGTCCACGCCGTTCCCGTGCACCAATACGCGCGCTCCACCACGCACCTCGCAGCGGAGGGTTGGGAAGCCGACGGACTGGCGGAGCTCCTGGGACTGCCGGCCGGCGTTCTGGAGTTGGACCACGTGGTGCTCCAGAAGCGCTGCACGCACACCTGGTCCTTCCCGCCGGAGCGGATTCCGGCGGCGCTTCCGGCGGCTCGCGGCGCCGGGGCGCCGCCCGAGCGGCAGCGCCTGGCCTACTGAGAATACGGAAGGACCCGGCCCCCCGGGCTGGGGATGCCGGGCCCTTCCGCTGGCGCGAACGCCGGTCTACTTGCTCTTGATGAACTCGCGGACCGAGTCAAGCTGTCCGGCGGAGCCGAGGAACTCGTTGCGGCTGCCGATGAACTTGGCGTACTCCACCATGAAGATCTTTCCGGGCGGGCGGAGGTCGAATTCCGCCGGCTTATCGCGGAAGAACTCCCGGTGGACGCGCGTCCAGACGAGGCGGCCGTCCGTGTCGATGTTCACCTTGCAGACCCCCAGCTTGGCGGCCGGGAGGTACTGGTTCGGGTCCACGCCCTTGGCGCCTTCCTTCAGCTTTCCGCCCGCGGCGTTGATCCGCTCCACCTCGTCCTGCGGAACCGAGGAAGAGCCGTGCATCACGAGCGCGAAGCCGGGGAGCCGCTTCTGGATCTCCTGCACGCGATCGAAGTGGATGCCCTGGGAGCCGGCGAACTTGTAGGCGCCATGGGAGGTCCCGATGGCGCAGGCGAGCGAGTCGCAGCCGCTCGCTTCGACGAACTGCTTCGCCTCATCCGGGTCGGTCAGGCACGCGTTCTTCTCATCAACGGCAATGTCTTCTTCCACGCCGCCGAGCATTCCCAGCTCCGCTTCGACGGAGATGCCGCGCTTGTGCGCCGCTTCCACCACCCGGCGAGTGATGGCGACGTTCTCCTCGAACGGATCGTGCGAGGCGTCGATCATCACCGAGGAGTAGAACCCGCTCTCGATGCACTCGTAGCAGGTCTGCTCATCCCCGTGATCCAGGTGCACGGCGAAAACCGACTCGGGGAAGATCTCCTCGGCAGCGCGGATCATCGCCTCGAGCATCCGCTTGTCGGTGTAGCTCCGGGCTCCCTTGGAGATCTGGATGATGAACGGCGCGCGGGAGTCGATGTTGCCCCGGAACAGTCCCATGATCTGCTCCAGGTTGTTGATGTTATAGGCGCCGAGGGCGTACTTGCCGTACGCGTGTTCGAACAGGGTGCGTGTAGGTACGATCATTGGTGCGCTCCCGGGCACGCGGACCACTCACGCGCGCCCATGGTTCCGGCAAACTGTGGTGACCGGCCGAAAGCCGGCTGTTGGCGAGCCGCGCCAGCGGCGGACGAGCGTAAAGGCCCCGGTTCCTCGGAACGCCCCCAGGAGGACAACCCGAACCGCAGCACGCTCCCAAATCCGGGTTGGATTGTATCACACCCCTCTGCCCCGTACGGCTCCCGGCGGCGGGGCGGCCGCGGGCCGGCGGTTCCACGGCGCTGCCGGGAGCTCCGGTCCGGCATGGCGAGGGCGCGGGGCCGGCGTCTCTGGCTACGCGCGGCGCACGGTCCCGGACCAATACCCGGGCGACCGGTCGCTCCGACTCAGCGGGCCGTCACCTGCCACTGATCGAAGAGGGCCACCGTGTCACCCTGCGTGTGCACTCCCACCCGCCCTCCGCGGTAATCCTTGAGCGGGCGCGTCAGCTCAGGGACGACCTTCCCGTCCAGACTCACCGTGACGGAGCGGTCGGCCAGCTCTACGGAAACCGTGTGCCACTGCTTGAGCGGGAGCGGCGCCGGAGCGCGGGCCAGAAGTGCCCGCTGTCCGGACTGCACCTCGTAAAGCACGATGTCTCGCCCGCTGATCCGCACGCCGAAGTAGCTTTGAGGAGTTCGGAACCCGAAGACGAGCCCGGCCCCGATGGCTCCCTTTCCGGAGACGATCTGCGCGCGCATGGATGCCGCGCCGTTGGTGAGCATGCCCGCGTTGTCGATGAGGAGCGGATACTCGCTCTCGCCGGCCGTCTTCAGCGGCGAGAGGTAGAGCGCCCGCGACTGCGGGTCCGCCTGCACCGCCCAGGGAATTGGGTGATCGCCGCCCACGGTGAGGTCCACCCAGTCCGCGGGGAGCTTGCCGGCATCCGCGGCGGCGAGCACCGCCTTGTGGGAGCGGGCCGCACCCTCCACCCAGCGGATCTCCCGGTGCGGACGGTTGAAGCTGTCCAGGTAGTTGAGCACGGCGCTGTACTCCTGCTGGTTGAGCGTGGCGCCCCGTACCTTCACCATTCGGGTGAGGATTTTGTCCCACTCCGCGCGCGTGCGGGTTGGATTCTCCGGATCGTAGAGATCATGGCAGCCGCCGCAGTTGCCGCGGTAGACGTCGAACCCGCTGAGCGCCTGCGCGCCCGCGGGCCGGGCCGGGCCGGCCAGTCCAATGAGGAGCGCGAGGCCCAGCGGCGCGGTCGCGAGCAGGTAGCGGATGGCGTGACGCATGGAATGGCTCCGTGAAGCTCCGCCGCTCGGGGAAGGCTCTCCACCGGTGACACGGAGCCGACTGGGGCGGAATCATCGGCCGCCGGCGCACTCCGGCGCGGCGGCCTGCCGCCCGACCAAGGGAACGGCCGGGCCGGCCGCGAATCATAGACCGCGCGGCACGGCGCCCGGTTCAATTTTGTGTACGTGCAAGCGCGAACTGCAGGCCGGCATCGCGGATGGGGGCAATCGATGGCTGTTAGGCGGTGGATCGGGGTTCTGCCCGTGGTGGCGCTCGCGACTCCCGTGCCGGCCGACCACTCCCGGCTCCCGCCGGCAAGCCGGTCCGACCCGGAAATCGCCGCCATGGTCCGCTCCGTGCGAGC
>CAYQDT010000053.1:0-10442 GCA_964416225.1 uncultured bacterium | reverse complement strand
CGGGCGCGGCTCTACGGCGCACCATCGGGTGCCCGCACGCGCGGACCGGAGCCGCGACGAAAAACCCGCAGTCATCCACGGCCGCGTGCGTTCGACAACTGGCCGCATGCGGGAAGCCGGAGCGGCGCATGCAGGTGCCTTCGTGATCTAGCCGAGTGGGCGCCCGCATCTGGCTCGCACTCCCTTCATCCTAGCCTCGCGGTGCCGTGCCTGCGCCGCTTTCACCCGCCGCCGCTGACACGCGCGGGTCCGGTCAGCGCCGCACGATGCGGGCTCCGAACACGCCTCCCGCCACGGCGCCGGGGAGCGCCTGAAACCGGACCGTCACCCTGGATTTACCCCGGGTGAGCGCCGGCGGGATTGGATAGCGCACCTCGAAGAACTCGCCCGGGCGGTTGTTCTCGAGCGTCTGCTCCGCAATCCGGACCCCCTCCACCCGCACCTCGAACCGGCAGTTGCCCGCGTCCCCACCCCAATAGGTCACCGCCAGGGCACTCTCTCCCGAGGGATCCACCGGGAGGTCGAAGGTGAAGTAGCCGCCGTTCGCCGCGTCGCGCCACCGGGCCCCGTGAAACTCGCCCGTCCGCGAGTTTTCCCCCTGGAGGCCCGGAAGCTTCGGCGGTAGGCCAGCAGGGCGCGCGAGGGCGGCGAGCGGCTCCGGCCGGACGACCCGGTCCCCGTATGCCTTCAGCTCGACGAGCGCAATCGCGGCGTCTCGCGGGTTCCGGAAGACGGCCCGGAGCCGCGCGGTCTCCACCGGAGCGAACGTGACGACCGTTTCCCCGTTCCCCACCGGACGGGCGGGCGAGACCCGGACACGCCCGACCGGCCGCCACTCCGTTCCGGTCCAGTACTCGATGCGGGCACCGGATGGCGGCTGGAACGCGTGGCCGTCGGCGTAGAAGTACAGACGCACGGAGCGGACCTTTTCCGGCCGGCCGAAGTCGACGCCGTACCAGTCCGTCTCGCTCCGAGATCCGCGATTCGTCCAGAAGTTGGCCACCTCGGGAAAGTACCAGACGCGCCCGTCGATCGCTGCCTGGAGGCCTTCCGGATTCGCGGGCGCGGACGAGCTGGGGACCGGAAACCCCTTTCCGGACAGGTTGACGGCGAGATCCGCGGGCTCCGGCTGCGGCGGCGCGGGCGGCATCGCCGGGGGAAGTGGAACGGTGACCCGGCCCAGGGGCGTGGCGTTCACCACCCGGCGCCCATTCACGTACACGGAAAGGCCGGCCCCGCGCTCATACTTCCTTCCATCTCGGTCATACAAAATGGTCACCAGCCGGCCGTGGTACGGCACATTCTCCAGGCAGAAGTCGGTGATTGGATCCACCTCTCGTGGGTCCGTCGGGAGGAGCGGGTTCACCTCCAGCACTTCGTCCGCTCGCGGCCGCAGGCCCACCAATCCGGTAATCACCAGGTCCTCGAAGCCGGAATGGTTGTAGTGATGGCTCCGCTGAAGACCGACGATGACCCGGCCGGTGTCCGCGTCATAGTCCTCCTGGAGGTCCGGCTGGAGGTCCGGCCGGCCGCTTGGATAGTGCTGTCGCGCATACTGCCGCAGCAGGCGCAGGTAGTCCCCGGTGCCGGCTACCCCCTGCGGCGGGTAGTCGTTCAGGAGGTTCGCCAGGCCGCCGAGCGCCAGCGTCGTTTGGAACGGCCAGCTCGGCCCGTTCCACTGGCATTCCGGCTTCCGGGCTCCCGCTTCCATGACGTACCGGTACTGGCGCATGTAGTTCGCATAGGACGGCTCCACGGTGCGCAGTCCGAAGCGGCCGCCGAGGCGGTCCGGGGCGAGCAGGTGCCGCCAGGACTCCGCGTACGGGGTGCTTCGGTCCGGGAGATCGAAGTACCAGGGTGTGTAGCCGGCCAGCTCCCGCCCGCGGATGGGGTCCCAGTAGTGGACGAACCGGTTATTCACCTGGTAGCGGTCGATGAACTGCTCCAGCTCCTCGCTCCAGAGGTCCCGCTGTACCCGCTCCCGGAGTCTGGCCGCCCGCGCGGAAAACTCCGCCGCGCTCCGGGCATCGCCGTCCATCCCGGAGAGCCGGCTGATGGCGAGAGCGTTCGCGTACATGAAGCTGTTGATGGTGGGCCGGAAGGCATGCCCGCCGAAGAAGCCGTCCCGGCCCCCCGACGCATCGATGGAGGCGATGGAATACTCCGTCGCGTCGAGCAGCGGCTCGATGAAGTACAGCCCCTTCGCCCGGTCAAAATGATCGTCCCACTGCCGGTAGACCTGCTTCATCGCCGGCAGGTTCTTCAGCGCTTCGGCGCGGTCCCCGTGGACCAGGTAGCGGTCGTACGCCGCGGCGGCAATCGCCTCGCTGAAGTGGCGGTCATTGCCGCCGTGGTACATGAAGTCGAGGTACTGGTCCACGTAGCGCCGGTCCCTCAGCCAGCGCCCTTCGCGGATGTGGAACGCCGTTGCGTCGTTCAGGCTCTCGTACGGCTTCAGCGACCAGCCCACGTTGTCCAGGAACTCGGTGACGAGATAGCCGCGCTCACCGAGGTCTTTGAGGTGGGCTTTGTACAGCTTCCAGCGGTAGTAATACGTCTGCTCGATCAGGGGATCGGAGCATCGAAAAAAGGGGACGTTGCGGCGGTACCATGGCGCGTCGTTCCCGAACTCGCGCGCCGCCAGCAACGCAGCCGGCAGAAAGTGGGTCTCCCGGGCCCGCACCGGCGAGCCGGCCCAGGCGGCTGCCGAGCCGGCCAGCAGCGCCAGCACGCTGGAAACGAGGGCTCGTGTCGAACATCGCATCGGAAGGTGCCTTCTGCGGAATCGGGGTCAGCGCGCCCGCACCCCTCCGGGCGCCGGCGCGAGACGGCGCGGTGCTCACCGGCGGGTGCGGACCGGTGCCAGTATAAGCGCCGCCGGAGTTCCGCGCACAGCGAAACCCCGCCCGGCTAACGCATTCGGGATCAAGACGCTGCGCCGGATCCGCGGCATTGGTGGTCTCGCTGGCTCCCGCGCGCCCGCCGCTCCCCGGACGGCAGGCGGGACCGGCTCCATCGGCAAGCCGCCCGTTCCCACCCTCATCCGCCGGAGCCCGGATGAGGCATGATCGTGCGCGAAGGACGCTGCGCCAAGCCCGGTTGCTGGTGCTGGGCGGAACGATGCAGCCGGCGGACTTGTCTCCTGACCGCGGCCCCTCACATGCGCTCCGTTTCGCGACTTGGGCAGGCGCCGCGGGTCTTCCGTACGCGCTCCTCCGCCGCCCGGCATTTCTCCAGCGACTCCCCGTTCAATGGGCGGTGCGGCCAGCCTTCCGAAATGATTTAGTCTCAACTAAAAATATTTATCAGCTCGTGTGACATCTCATCGCAGAGCCGGATATTCTTTGCCCGGCGACCGGGCCGCCGCTGGAGTGGCTGACATCGGCGCCGTGCCCGCAGTGCCGGCCGTGCGACAGCCGGGCGGGAGGTGTTTGTGGAGAGGAGCGCGATGGCAGCAAGGGGAAGCGGAGGCGGGCGGCGCCGGGTTACGGCGCGACTGCTGGGATGGTTGGCGGCGGCGATCTGCTGCGGCTCCGGGCTGATCTCGGCCGCCGGGCCGGGAGCGCCGGCGCCGGCGCTGACCGGGGAGGAGCGGCTGGGCAAGCTGCTGTTCTTCGATCGGATGCTCTCCACTCCACCCGGGCAGGCATGCGCTTCCTGCCACGACCCCCGGACCGGCTTCTCCTCCCCTGACTCGCGGATCAACCGCGGCGGCTCGGTGCTCTTCGGCGCCGTGCACGGGCGGTCCGGCTTCCGCAAGGCGCCTTCCGCCGCCTACGCGGCCTTCGCTCCGCCGCGCACCCGCAGCGCGGAAGACGGGACGTACGTCGGCGGTCTGTTCTGGGACGGCCGCGCGGATACGCTCGAGGCGCAGGCCGCGCAGCCGTTCGTGAACCCGCTGGAGCAGAATAACCCGGGCTTCCGAGTGGTCGCGCTCCGGGTCCTGGGCGCGCCGTACGCGGCCCAGTTCCGCGCCGTCTACGGTGCCGGCGCCTTCGCTCCCCTCCGGGATCCGGCCGGCGCCTTCCGCCTGGTCCTGCGCGCCCTCGCCGCCTACGAGGCATCGGCGGAGGTGAACCCGTTCAGCTCCAAGTACGACGCGTACCTTGCCGGTGAGACGCCGCTGACCCCGGAGGAGGCCCACGGTCTGGCGCTGTTCGGCGGTAAGGCGGGCTGCGGGGCGTGTCATCCGCACGAGCCGGGGCCGGACGGCGCGCCGCCGCTCTTCACCGACTTCACCTATGACAACCTCGGCGTCCCGCGCAACCCGGCCAATCCCTTCTACCGGATGCCGCGGTCCATCAACCCGGCCGGTGCCGGCTTCGTCGACCGCGGGTTGGGCGCCGCGGTGAGTGATCCCGGACAGGACGGCCGGTTTCGGGTGCCGACGCTCCGGAACGTCGACCTTCGGCCCGCGCCCGGCTTCGTGAAGGCGTACACGCATAATGGTGCGTTCAAGTCGCTTGAGGCGGTGGTCCACTTCTACAATGCGCGCGACCTCGGCGGCTTCCCGCCGCCGGAGATCCCGGAGCACGTGAACCGGGAGGAGTTGGGAAACCTCGGACTCACCCCCACGGAGGAAAGCGATCTCGTTGCCTTCCTCCGGACGCTGAATGACGGCTTCACTCCGCCCCGGCCTCACGCCGCGCCCGGGAGGTGACGGACCGAACCCGGCATACGATCGCAGCGTGGCCCGACGGAATGCGGACCCGTTGCACGCGCCGGGGCTTTCCGCGGAGCCTCGCCCTTTCCTCCCCCACGGGCTGCGGCGGATACCGGGGGCCGTTCGCAGCCCGCGGTGGTACTCGTGCGGGATTAACTAAAGGAGTTTAATAAATCCGTTGGCGCTTCCCGGAGCGGGCGGTATGCTTCCATGGGGCTGCCCCGAACACCCACTACCGCCGGAGCGGTCCGCACCCTCCCTCACCCCGGTCGCATGATCTCCTCGTCCCCTCACGCGCCCCTCATCCGGCGCCGCAGCGAGCAGCAGGTGCTGCGGGCCTTCCAGAGTCGCGGCACGCTCTCACGAGTCGAGGCGGCGCGCCTCTCCGGACTGAGCGCCCCCACGGCCGCCAAGGCGATCGAGGTCCTGCTGCGGATGGGCTACCTGGAGGAGGAAGACGCAGCCAGCTCAGGCCGCGGTCGGCCCGCCCGGAGGCTCCGGCTCGCCAGCGCCTCAGTACAGGTGCTGGGGCTGGTCGTCGACGCGGGCTACTGCCGCATCGTCGCCGCGGGTCTTGACGGCACGCTGGATGAAGAGCGGAGGGGAGAATTCCCCACCCCGGCAGCCTACGAAGCCCTCATCGACGCGGCCGCCGCCCACGCGGAGCGGCTGATGGCGCGGCCGGGCGTGATGACCCTCGGGCTCGCCGTAACGGTCCCGGGGCTGGTGGATCACCACCAGGAGCGCAGCGTCCTTGCGCCGAACATTCCCCTCCTCAACGGGCGCACTCCCAGCCGGGACCTCGCCGCCCGTCTGGGCATCGACTGCATCCTGCGGCAGGAAAAGCACGCCCTCTGCCTGGCCGAGCGGTACTACGGCGAGGCGCGCGGCATCGACGACTTCGCCATGCTGGACGTCAGTACCGGGGTGGGACTCGGGGTGATGGCCCGTGGGCAGCTGCTCTCGGGCCACCGGGGCCTGGCGACCGAGATCGGACACATCACCGCGGAAGTGGAGGGGCGTCCTTGCGGGTGCGGCAACCGCGGCTGCCTGGAGACGGTGGCCAGCGATTCGGCCCTCGCCTGGGCGATCTCCCAGCGCCTGGGCCGCGCGGTCACCATTGAGGAAGCGCTGCAGCTCGTCCGCGACGGCCGCCTGGATCCCGCGTGGGAGCTCGCGGCCGCGGGCCGCTACGTCGCGGTGGCCATGGCCGCGGTCATCAACCTCTTCAATCCATCGACCCTGATCGTCCACGGCAGGCTCTTCGCCATGGACCCGGCCCTCTTTCCCCGGGTGCTGGAAGAGACTGCTCGCCGGGCCCGGCCGCCCTCCTTCGCGGACTGCCGCATCATTCAGGCCCGCGGCAGCAAGCGGCAGGGAGCAGTGGCCGCCATGATCGACTATCTGACCAGCTCGCTCGCCCCGGACAGTCCGTAACCGTTCCTCCGGCGGGAGCGGCCCTCGCCCGGCTCGCACGGGCCACGCTCCCGGTCGAGGGCCGCTCCCGCCGGAGGACTCGCGCTGCCGGCGGATTAAGTTAATACTATTTACAAAACGGCTGCAGCTAATTCCGAAACACCCGGTATACTTCCCAGAGGTCGACGCGGCGGACGCCTGGCGCTCCGTCACCGCCCACGCCGCGCGCACCTCTTGATCCGGTCTCAGTGCTCTCACCGTCCGGTCTCGCTTCCGTTTTCTCACCTGGGCCCGCCCGGGGCCGGGCCGGGCCCATCCACCGGCATCGGCCGCAAAGGAGTTCATCGATGAGCCAGTACACCCCACAGAAGAGCGATCAGTTTACCTTTGGTCTCTGGACCGTTGGCAACCGCGGCCGCGATCCGTTCGGCGAGGCGGTCCGCGACGTCGTCCCCCCCACGCTGGCCGTGGAGAAGCTGGGACAACTCGGGGCCTACGGCGTGAACCTGCACGACAACGACCTCGTGCCGATTGACGCCACGCCGGCCGAGCGGGACCGGATCGTCTCTGAGTTCAAGCAGGCGCTGGCGGACCACGGCATGTGCGTCCCGATGGCGACGACGAACCTCTTCACCGATCCGATCTTCAAGGACGGCGCCTTCAGCTCCAACGACCCGAAGGTACGCACCTACGCGCTGCAGAAGACGATGCAGTCGATGGACCTCGGCGCGGAGCTCGGCGCGAAGGTGTACGTTTTCTGGGGCGGGCGCGAAGGCACGGAGGTGGATGCCTCCAAGAACCCGGTGGACGCCATGAAGCGGTTCCGGGAGTGCATGAACTTCCTCTGCGAGTACAACCTGGACCAGGGCTATGGCTACCGGTTCGCGCTGGAGCCGAAGCCGAACGAGCCCCGCGGCGACCTCTTCCTCCCGACCGTCGGCTCCGCGCTCGGCTTCATCGCCACCCTGGACCATCCGGAGATGTGTGGGCTGAACCCGGAGGTGGCCCACGAGACAATGGCGGGCCTCAACTTCGTCCACGCGGTGGGGCAGGCGCTGGATGCCGGAAAGCTCTTCCACATCGACCTGAACGGGCAGAAGATCGGCCGCTATGACCAGGATTTCCGCTTCGGACAGGAGGACCTCAAGGGGGCCTTTTTCCTCGTCAAGCTGCTGGAAGACAGCGGCTGGAACGGCATGCGCCACTTCGACGCGCATGCCCTCCGCACCGAAGACCTGGACGGCGTGTGGGACTTCGCGGCCGGCTGCATGCGGACCTACCTCATCCTCAAGGAAAAAGCGCAGCGGTTCAATGCGGACTCGGAGATCCAGGGCATCCTCAGCCAGCTCTGCGCGGACCCGGACCAGGACTGGCCCGCGGTGGCCGGCGGCTACTCCGCCGCGGCGCGGGATCGGGTCCGCAGCTTCTCCATCGACCGGGTGGCCTACGGGCGCAAGGGCCTCCGCTACGAGAAGCTCGACCAGCTAACCACCGAGCTCCTGCTGGGCGTCCGCTAGCGCCGACCCCGGGGCCTGCGGCCGGAGTGGGCGCTTCACCCACTCCGGCCGGCCCATCCGGAACCTCTCCCGTCCGCTCCACTCGGACCGCTTACCCATGCAGACATGAAACGCGCAGCACTCTTACAGCTTCCGAGCCTGCTCCTGATCGCGCTCCTTCCGGCGTCCCTGCCGGTAGCGCCGGCCGCGGCGCAGAGCCCCACCCTTACCATCGAGGCGGACCGACCCGTGGGGAAGGTCAGCCCCCTGCACTACGGCCTGATGACCGAGGAGATCAGCCACAGCTACGACGGCGGCCTCTACGCGGAGCTGGTCCGCAACCGCGCCTTCTTGGACGACGCGCGCGGCCCGGCCGCCTGGTCGGTGGTGCGGGGCGCCGGCTCCTCCGCGGCAGTCGCGCTGGACCGGGAGCAGCCGCTCTCCTCCGCGCTGCCCGTCAGCCTGCGCCTCGACGTCACCTCCGCCACGCGGTCCGCCCCCGCGGGCATCGCCAACGGCGGCTACTGGGGCATCCCCGTACAGCCGCGCACGCGCTACCGCGCCTCGTTCTACGCCCGCGCCGCATCCGGCTTCTCCGGCCCGGTCCGTGTCGCGGTGGAGAGCGACGACGGGGGGACCACCTACGCGCAGGCGACGGTCCGCCACCTCACCAGCGACTGGCGGCAGTACACCGTCACGCTGAAGACCCGCGATGCCGCGCCCACCACCCGCGCTCGGTACGCGCTGACAGTCGATTCGCCCGGCACCGTGTGGTTCAGTCTCGTCTCCCTCTTCCCGCCCACGTGGAAAAACCGTCCGAACGGTCTCCGGGCGGACCTGATGCAGAAGCTGGTGGACCTGCACCCCGGATTTCTGCGGTTTCCGGGAGGCAACTACCTGGAAGGCGACACCGTTGCAACGCGGTTCGATTGGAAGAAGACCCTCGGCCCGCTGACGGAGCGGCCGGGGCACCCCGGTCCGTGGGGGTACCGCTCCACGGACGGCCTGGGGCTGCTGGAGTTCCTGCTCTGGACCACGGACATGGGCGCGGAGCCGGTGCTCGCGGTCTATGCGGGCTACTCCCTGCGCGGGGAGCACGTGAATCCCGGAGCCGATCTCCAGCCGTTCGTCCAGGACGCGCTGGATGAGATCGAATATGTCACCGGGCCGGTCAGCTCGAAGTGGGGCGCGCGCCGGGCTCAGGACGGCCACCCGGAGCCGTTCCAGCTCCACTACGTGGAGGTCGGCAACGAAGATTGGTTCGATAAGTCCGGCAGCTATGACGCCCGGTTCGCCCAGTTCTACGATGCCATCAAGGCTCGCTACCCGCAGCTCAAGGTCATCTCCACGGTGGGCAACGAGCAGCCGGAGAGCAAGCGCGTGCACATCCGGCGCCCGGACGTGCTGGATGAGCATTACTACCGCTCCGCCGCCGAGCTTCAGAGCATGGCGCCCGGCTATTACGACCGGTACGACCGGAAGGGGCCGGAGATCTTCGTCGGCGAGTGGGCGGCCTACGAAGACATCGTGCCGTGGGATCCCCGCTCCCGGGCGCTCCCGCCCACCCCGAGCATGAAGGCGGCGCTGGGGGACGCGGCGTGGATGACGGACATGGAGCGGAACGCAGACCTGGTGACCATGGAGTGCTACGCGCCGCTCCTGGTCAACGTGAACCCCGGCGCCCGCCAGTGGCGGCCCAACCTGATCGGGTATGACGCGCTGCGCTCCTTCGGGTCGCCGAGCTACTACGCCATCCGGATGTTCAGCCGCAACCACGGGGACACGCTTCTGAAGGCAGCCGCCACGGGAGAGCCGCTTTACAGCTCCGTGACCCGCGACAGCCGGACCGGCGCCCTCTTCATCAAGTACGTCAACCCGAGGCCGGAGGCCCGGACGGTCACCATCGAGCTCCACGGCGTGCGCTCCGTGGCCCCCGAGGCCGCCGCCACGGAGCTCGCCGCCGACCCGCGCGCGACGAACTCGATCGACGCGCCGGAGACGGTGACCCCCGTCACCCGGCGGGTGAGCGGGGTCCGGCCCACGTTCTCCCACACCTTCCCGCCGTACTCCATCACCGTGCTGCGCGTGCAGACCCGGTAGCCACCCGGCCGGGGTCGACCCACCGTCGATCCCGGCGGGACCCCTCCCTCACCGCAGGGGGCCGCCTCCATTCACCGCCAGGTCGGCCCGCACGCTCTCCAGGTGCTCGCGCAGGGGAAGGCGGCCGAGCAGCTCCCAGAGCGTGGCGTGCTGCTCCCGGAGCGCCAGCGTGGAGAGCCCCCAGGACGCGGCCCAGCCGCTCTCCACGCACCAGGGACCCCACCCCACGTCGCCGGAGCTGGCCCAGAATTCCCACCGGCCGAAGTCGAAGCCGCGGAACCAGGCGCCGTCCAGGTACGGGTGCTGGGGCGCGCGGACCTGGATCCGGCAGAGGTAGCCGGCCAGCCGGTCTTCCGCCGCGCGAAGCCGCGGGCTGTCCAGGGCGGCCGCCGCCTCATGCAGGCCCAGCAGCGCGAAGCCGCCCGCGTAGAGCTGGTCGCTCACCGGATCCCCGTTCCGCTGGATGAGCGGCGTCTCCCCGGTCCCGTAGCTCTCGTTGCTGGCCGGGACCCGGAAGTGGCCGCCCCCGCCCCGCTCATTTACGACCTCCGCCAGCGCGCCGGACGGCTGCTGCTGCTGGAGCAGGTCGCCCGCCACCCGCGCCAGCCAGCCCCGGTGCTCGGGCGTGTCCTCCAGGCGCACCAGCCACGCCAGCGGCAGGAGCATGCGGCAGCGGTCCAGGTTGTCGCCCCACCGCCAGCCGCTGGGGTAGACCTGCATCGTCTCCCGGATGGCGCTCCGGGTCGGCTCCAGGAACTCCCGCTCGC
>CAYQDT010000052.1:0-10604 GCA_964416225.1 uncultured bacterium | reverse complement strand
GGGTTTCAAGCACGGACAGCACTATCAACTGCAGTGTCCGGCCCAGTAGATGCGATGGTCGGAGCGCACTCCATCGCTCGGGAAGCACGGTGAGACGGCGACGGGCGGACGGAGCCGGCCGGGCGGCAGGAGCGATGGAATGCGCCTGCGCGGCCCCGCCCGGATGGTTCTAACGAAACCGCACCCGGGTCAGAAGCGGTGCGGGGAGCGGTGGAGGAGGTGAGGCTGTGAAGGGCAACGCGCCCCTTCCGGCGCGTCCTGCTCACCGTTCTCCTCCGGTCCTCCACTCCGTGCCTCCTTAGCAAGCTGTACAGTTCCCCAGCTTCCAATCGTCCTGGTTAACGGTTGGTGGCCATGGTGGCGGCCCGGGAGCGGGACGCGCTCAGGAACTCCGCGAAGCGGGCCGGACGGGTGATGTACTCGTTGCCGTAGGCGGTCACGCCCAGCTTCTGGCCATCCGGAGTGATCACCGCGTACAGCGGCGTCGAGACCTGTCCGAACAGCTTCTGCTCCAGCTCCTGGTACTCTTTGGAACGGCGATCGTTCTCTTTATCCGTGTAGAGCTCCACCGCGACGAACTCCTTGAGCTTGGGCGTGACGTCCGGGTGGACCAGGACGTTATCTTCCATCACCCGGCAATTGCCGCAGTTGATCCCCGTGAAGTTCAGGAAGAGCAGCTTCCCCTCGGCCCGGGCCTGCCTGACCCCGGCTTCGTAGTCGTCCACCCACCGCACGCCGGAGGGGGAGACGCCCGGCTGCGCGCCGCTCTGGCCGGGATAGATCAGCGGCGGGAGAAACGCGCTCACCGCCCCGAGCGGGCGTCCATTGATCCCTGTCAGAATCCAGACCCCGCAGGCCAGCGTCAGCACGCCGATCAGGCCGCGCAGGGGACCGACGCGCACCGCACCGTCATGCGGGAGGCGGAGCAGGCCGAGCATGTAACAGGCCGCCACCAGCGCCAGGGCGAACCACACCGCCAGAAACACGGGCCGCGTCAGCAGCCCGAGCTTCCACTGGAGCTCCGCGCTCGAGAGAAACTTGAGGGCCGCGGCGAGCTCGACAAAACCCATGAAGGCCTTCACGGTAACCAGCCACCCTCCCGACTTCGGGAGGCGCGCCAGCCACTGCGGGAAGAGCGCCAGCAGGAAGAACGGCGAGGCGAAGGCGGTGGAAAAGGCGAGCATCCCCACGACGGGCCAGAGGATATCCCCCTTGGTGGTGGTCGCCAGGAGCGTTCCGACAAAGGGTACCGTGCAGGTGAAGGAGGTCAGCGTGAAGGTGAGGCCCATTGCGAGCGGCCCCAGCAAGCGCCCCGCCTGGGCGCCGGTCTGGGCTTTTTCGATCAGCGCGGGAGGAACGAACAGCTCGAAAGCCCCAAACAGGTTGAAGGCCAGGACCGTGAAGAGCACCCCGAGAGCGATGTTCACGTACGGGTTCGTCGCCAGTGCCTGAAGCCCGCTCGCGCCGAAGACCAGGCTGACGATCAGCCCGAGGCCGGTGAAGGTGCCGATGATGCCGAGGCAGTAGGCAACCGGTCCGCCCAGGCTGGGCCGCTCCGCGCCCTCCCGCTGCTTCGAGAAGAAGCTAACGGTGATGGGCACCATCGGGAAGACGCAGGGCGTGAGCAGGGCGAGGAACCCCATACAGATCGACAGCCAGATAAACGTCAGAAAGCCGCTCCGCTTTGCCTGCTCGATCTGGACCGACGCGTCGGTTCCGGCGGCGCCGGCCGTGGTCGTCGAGGCTCCGCCTCCCCCTCCATCCACCGCCGCTGCCGCCGGCTTCAGGTGGTCCGGACGCGCGCTTCCGGCGGCCGGCTTGAATGCCACTTCGACCTCGCTGCTTCGCGGCGGAAGGCACTTTCCTTCCGGAGAGCATGCCTGGGCCCGGACTTTAACGGTGGCAAGCTGGGGCCCGCTGAGGCCGCTTGCCAGCTTCACCGGCAGGCGAAAGGTGACATGCTCCTCGAAGACGCCGAACGTGGCGTTGAAGCCCTTATCGAAGAGCTCCTTCGGCTTCGGCTCGACGACGGGGCCGGACGCGGAGAGCGCCTTCCCCGGCAGGAGCTCGACCGTGGTGCTGACCGGTCCGAGGCCGGTGTGCGGCTTGGCGGAGTAGATGTGCCACGGCTTCTCGATGGACGCGTCCAGCACCACCGCCGCGGCCTCCCCGGCCCGCGCGTCCGCGGGCTCCAGGTGCGACTTCCAGGTTACCGGTGAGGCGGCTCGGGCCGGCAGCGCCCCGGGAAGGATGAGCGCCAGGGGGACGCACCAGAGGAGTAGGCGGGATCTCAGCATCATCGGACCTTCCACCGCGGTTGGGCCACCGTGGGGCACGGGGACCGGAGCGAAACAGGTGGATCCGCGCGGCGCCTGGCCGCGCGGACCCGCTACCTATTTGATACGCAGGGACGGTGTTCTCTGTCATCCTCCCGCTTGTCCCGCGGCTCCGGCGGTTCACCGCTGGCGGCGCGGCGGCCGCCAGAGCTCATTGAGGTCCGGACGCTCCCGGTGCGGTGTCCGCTACGCTGCCTTGCGGGCGGGACGCGCCGCCGGTCTCGAGGCGGGTTTCACCGCCGGTCGCGCGGTGCCGGCGGGCGCCGCAGCCGGCCGGCCTGATGCGGGGGCGGAATCGACGGCGGTCAGCGCGGGCACCCGGGGAAGCTCATTCGGGAAGAGCGCGGAGAGACCGCAGGTCTCCAGGATCTTCCGGACCGGAGTGGCCGGGTTCGGTAAATAGATGGCGCCTCCCGCCTCGCGGGCGGATTTCGCCGCCGAGATCAGGATCCCGACTCCCTTACTATCGATGAAGTCGAGGCGGCTCGTATCCAGAACCAGGTCCGGGCCATGCTCCGCCTGATGGTGCTGGATCGCATCGATCGCGTATCCGGACGTCGCGAGATCGAGCGTGCCTTCGAATGCGAGGATGGAAATGCGCCCGTCTCGGCGCGTGTAGCAAGACAGATTGCCTTCGGTCATGGGAAACTAAAGGGACGCGATCACGTGGAGTTTCCCGGTGGAATCGCACCAGACGGCGGTCGATCACGCTTTGGGAAGACTCAAGAGAGTTCTGGGGGCCAGCCCGGCTTTACCCGACCGCTTTTGCCAAGTAAACATTCGCTGGACGAGCGCTAAAAGGGTGTAGATGAGGACTCGGGATCGCAACGACAGGTCGGCAGCGGGCGCAAGCGGCGGCTCGGCGGGATCCACGCCCCCCTGGAAGGATCCGCAGCCGATCTTCGCAACCGCGCCGGCCGAGCGCCTTCAGCCGTTTTTCGAGCGGATGTCCGAGCCGCGTCCGTTTCGCGCGCGCACCAAGGCGGAGTGGCTGGAGCGGCGGGGAGCGGTTCGGGCGCGAACCTATGCGGCGCTGGGACTGCAGCCGATGCCGGATCGCGCTCCCCTGGAGCTGCACGTCGGCGGGATTCTGGAGCGTGACGGCTACCGTGTCGAGCGGCTGTACTGGCAGAGCTGGCCCGGCTCCTGGGCGAGCGGCTGGCTCTACCTCCCGGAGGGGCTCACGGAGCGCGCTCCGGCCATTCTCAACCCGCACGGCCACTGGGAGGGCGGCGCGCGCCACCCCACCGTCCAGAGCCGCTTGATCTCACTGGCAAAGCTGGGCTACGTGACCCTGGCCGTGGACTCCGTCCACGTCTATGACTACGCCACCGGCCTGACGCCCCTCTCCGCAATGACCGTGAATAATCTGCGCGCGCTGGACCTCCTCTGCGCGCGCGAGGACGTGGACCGGGAGCGGCTGGGAGTTACGGGCGCATCGGGCGGCGCGCAGCAGGCGATGTACCTCCTGGCCGTGGACGATCGGGTGCGCGTGGGCGTTCTCGCCGCGATGGTGACGCATTTCCGGCGCATCCTCACGCCGGAAGGCCACCACTGTCCCTGCAACCATATTCCCGGGCTCATGCGGTTCACCGATGCGGCGGAGCTCTGCGCCATCCCGAGCCCGCGCGCCGTGCTCTACCTGACGCTCACCGGAGACTGGACCGCGCCGTTTTCGGAGGTGGAGCTGGGAGAGCTACGCGCGGCCTACCGGCTCTGGGGTCAGGAAGACCGGCTCGCCCACGCGCGCTTCGAAGGTCCGCACGACTACAGCCGCGCCATGCGGGAAGCCGCCTATACCTGGTTTGCGCGGGAGCTTCGAGGCGACCGGTCCGGGGTTGCGGTCAGCGAACCGGAGCACACGGTCGAGGACCCGGCCACGCTGGCGGCGCTCGACTCACCGCCGCCGGGCGATACCGGCCCCGAAGGGATCGTTGCCTGGTTCCGGAAGCGGACGGTCGCGCAGCCGCCGCAGTTGGAAAGCAAAGCATCCCGCCGGGCGTGGCAGGAGCGGGTTCGGGCGGAGCTGGTGGAGGTGCTGGGTGGGGAGCCGGAGCCGGTTGCCCTGGACACGGTGTGGTGCGAGGACGGCCCCGGCCTCAGCTTTCGGACGGAGCGCGACGTCCGGATCCCCGCCTACTGGCTGCCGGCGCCCGGCGACGGACCGCGTCCGGCCCTCCTCGCGCTCCACCCGGAGGGAAAGGCGGAGGCGCTCCGCACGCCGCTGGTACGCCAGCTCCACGCGGCGGGATGGTCCGTTCTCGCGCCGGATCTCCGCTTCCGGGGCGAGCTCCAGCGAGACTGGTTCCAGAATACCGTGCTCTGGGGGCGTCCGGAGGCGGGCATGGCAGCCTGGGACGCCCGGGCATGTATCGAATGGCTGTACGAGCGGCCGGAGGTGGATCCGAAGTCACTCGCGGTCCTGGGTGAGGGGGACCAGGGGGTGGTCGCCCTGCTGGCCGCCGCCCTCGACGAGCGCGTGACGGCCACCGTGGCGGACTGCAGCGAGACGACGTATCGGGACGGCGGCGCGGGCCTACCTGTGATTCCGAACATCTTACGCGTGGCGGACGTTCCGCAGTTGGCGGCGCTCCTGGCTCCGCGTCCCCTGTGGCTGTACCGGGTCCCCGGCGAGCGGGTGGGGTTCAGCAGCCGCCGGTACTATGATTGGACCCGCCGAACGTTTCAGTCACTGGGGGAGCTGGAGGCTCTGGAGATGTCTACCGGGGAAGCGCCGGAGGGAAGCACGCTGGCCGAATGGCTCAGGCAGCGGGTGCGGCGCGCGCACCGCTAGCGCCGCGCGTCCGGAGGCCCAACGGACCCGCCCATGACCGACTTCAGCACCGTCCCGCTCCGCACCCGGATTCCGCGCCGTCTCCCCGTGCTCCTCGGCGCGGTGCTCCTCGGCGCCGCCGGTCTCCATCCGGCCACGGGCGCCGCCGCGGGAAAGCCGCCGGCGCTCACCAGGGCGCAGCTCTACGCACGCCACTGCGCCCGGTGTCATGGTGGCCGCGGAGAGGGGAAGGATGGTCCGGCCCTGCGGAAGCTTAAGGCGGCGGCTGCGGAGATCGCGGAGACGGTGCGGAAGGGCATTCCGGGCGACATGCCCGCTTTTTCCGGGATACTCACGCCGTCCCAGATCCAGGGGGTCGCCCACTACGCTCGAGCACTCCAATCCCCGGTCGCCGCGAGGCCGGCTGCGCCGCACCCCTGATGGGTGCGAGCGCGTGTGGACCGGAGACGGGCGAGCGGCCTGCCGAAGCGTCCGGAGGCCCGACACCGATCTTCGGGAACCGGTGCGCCCCGCCGCGGTTCCCTCTGTACGCTGCGCGGGGGCCGGTGCGACCGCGGGCATGTCCGCCGTTCGGTTGAACTCCGGTCCGGGCACTCCGTTTTCCAGGCGCCCCTGCCGATATCTGGATGGCGGCTGCCGCCCCGCGCGCTCCGGGAGAGCGTACCCGGTCGGCAGCGACATGAGGACGGCGCGTTTCCCTTGGAAGGCGGTGGATACGCCGGAAGGGTGGCCCCAACCGTGCGGGCCGGCCGAGCGCGCACCGCAACGAAAGTAGTTCTCCGGCGATGAGTATCACGCGGTCCACCTCCTGGCGAAGCGCCTCCCGAGGGCGACAGAATCTCATACTGATCCTTCCGCTGCTCGCGCTCCTGGCGGCGCGGGTGGTCACCACCACGGTGCATCCGGGCAGCTACCTCTCCGTGGCCGCGGGGACGGTGGCGATCTTCGCGGGTCTGGTAATCCGGGTGCTGGCGCGGCAGTGGAAGGCCGAGCGGTGCACCGGCGGCCTCGTGACGGACGGCCTCTACGCGTGGGTGCGGAACCCGCTCTATCTCGGCAGCTTCATGCTGGGGGCGGGTCTCTGCCTGGTGGTGGGGGACCCGCTGCTCCTCGGCGCGTTCCTGCTCTTCTTCTGGTGGAGTCATGGGGCGGTGATCCGCGCGGAAGAGGAAGGGCTGACGGCGCGCTACGGCGAGGTATACCGGGACTACCGCCGCCGGGTGCCGGCGCTCTTCCCCGCTCGCTTTCCAGGCGGCCGGCTGCTGCCGGCTCACCTGGGCCAGGCCCTGCTTCGAGAGTGCGACAGCCTGTTTGCCTGGCTGGCGCTTCCGCTGGTCATCCATCTCGGCCGATGGTGCGCCCACCACCGTCTTCACCGGCCTCCGACCGATGGAGAGGTGTTCCTCCTCGCGTCCGTCCTCGTTCCGGTGGTGGTGCTCGGGACGGTGTGGGCGCGGATGAAGGCAGCCTCGCGCGCGCTGATTCGGGCCGAGCGCGCCTGCCGGGCGCCGGCTTCTCCGGAGTGAGCCCGGCGGCGCCCCAGCCGCCTTCAGGCACCGCCTTCAGGCACCACCATCGATAGCCGCCTTCAGATGCGCCAGGATGACATCCAGGGCGACCATGTTGTGCCCTCCTTCCGGAAGGATCAGGTCGGCGTGGCGCTTGCTGGGCTCGACGAACTGAAGGTGCATCGGGCGGACCGTCGCCTCCCACTGCTCAAGTACGCTCTCCGCCGTTCGTCCACGCTCGTCGAGATCGCGCCGGAGACGGCGGATGAGGCGCACGTCCGCGTCCGTCTCCACGTACAGGCGCAGGTCCAGGAGGTCCCGGAGGGCATCGGTGGCCAGCACGAGGATTCCCTCAACGACGACGCACGGCCGCGCCGGCACCCACTGCGTCTCGGCCAGCCGCGCGTGGCGAACGAAATCGTACCGCGGCGCCGCCACCCCGCTCCCCGCCCGGAGCTGCCGGAGGTGCGCCACCAGCATGGGTTCGTCCGTAGCGTCGGGGTGGTCGTAGTTCAGCGCCGCCCGCGCCTCGGCGGTGAGATCGGCGCGGTCCCGGTAATACGCGTCCGTCTCCAGCAGCGCCACGCGCTCCGCACCCAGCGTCCGGATCAGCCGGCGCACGACGGTGCTCTTCCCGGATCCCGACCCTCCGGCCACGCCCACGATCAACGGATTCATCCCGGACCTCGTCAGCTACCGCCGTGGACTGTTGGTCCCGCCGCAGTCGCGGGCGGAGTCGGGTCCCCGGCCGGAGACGGCGGGTACGGTGGAGCGGCGGCGTTTCCCGGAGAAGAGTTATCCCGGCAGCGGACACCGGGTCCGCAGCGATTTCCGTGCCCGGCCGCCGGGCGGGCTGCGGGCCGAGGCGTCACCAGCCCCGGCGCTAATGGTTGCCGGGGATGTGGGCTCCAAACATCAGCACGCAGGTGATGCCCATGGCGAGCACGAGGATGGCCGCGGTCATCCCCCATAGGAAGGCGTCCATCCACGATTCACGATTGTGCTGCATGACGACCTCCAGCTCTCGCCACTCATACGGGGGTAGCGACCTTTACCCGCCGGATCCGCTGACCCAAACCAGGCCCCTGCCTGCTAAATCGGAGTTACTGGCCCGGGCAAGTGGGGTATAGAAACTCATCGGCCGTGGCACCGAACGCGCACCGATTGCGTGCCGGACCACGCAATCAGTGCGCAGACTATCTGGGCGCGGGCCTCACGCCCGACACGGCGGAGCCCAGCCCTTCCCAAGGACGGAATAGACGCATGAATAGCCCTCTTCGATTAGGTATCGAGGTTCAGCAGGTGGCAGATCTCCCGGTGCTGGCCGTCTCCGGTGAGATTGACATTTACACGGCGCCGCTGTTCAAGCAGGCGGTGGTCAACCTCGTATCGGACGGGAACTCCTCCGTCGTGATCGACCTTACCGGCGTGACGTTCATGGACAGCAGTGGTTTCGGCACCCTTCTGGGAGCGACGCGCAGGCTGCGGCCAGCGGGCGGCGGCCTCTATCTCGCCGGCCCGAACAGCACCATTCAGCGGATGCTCCGCCTCACGCGGCTGGACAGCATCATGCAGACCTTTCCGACCGTGCAGGCGGCCGTGGATGCGGTGAAGTCCGGTCCTGGAAGTGGTGGCGCCGCGGCCGGAGCGGGCTCCTCGGACGAAATGCGAGCCGCCTGATCGTTCCACACCGGTCGTTCGGGAGATGGTGGGGAGGGCGTTGACGCCCTCCCCATCGTCGTTTCCGGGCGGCGCCTCCGGGCCGGGTTGCACCTCGCCGCGCGTGCCCTCCCTCCCGGGCGCCGCGCGCCCGGTGCGGTGAGGTGATCCGCGCCTCCGCCTCGAACCGGAACACGCGGGGTGGTTTCGACAGGAGGCGTACCGATGAGCGACGAGCCGGTTCGGCTGGGATACGTGGGCTGCGGCTTCATGGCGCAAAAGGTCCACCTGCCTAATTTCGCGTCGATTCCGGGATGCCGCCTGATCGCTCTCGCGGAGGTACGCCCCGACCTTGGACGAGCCGTGGGGGCGGATTACGGCATCTCGCGCCTCTACCGATCGCACGAGGAGCTGGCCGCCGACCCGGAGATCGAGGCGGTGGCGGTTTCCGCCGGGTACTCACTCCAGGGGCGGATGGCGGCGGACCTCCTGCGGGCTGGAAAGCACGTCTTCATGGAAAAGCCTATGGCCACGACCGTGGAGCAGGCGGAAGCGATCCTCTCGGCGGCACGGGAGGGCGGCGCGCGCCTGATGGTTGGCTACATGAAGCGGTATGACGCGGGGAACGAGCTGGCACAGGCGGCGATTCGGGCCTTCCGGGAGACCGGCGAGCTGGGCGAGGTTATCTACGCACGCTGCCATGGCTTCTGCGGGGATTGGATCGCCGGTCTCGACGTGCCGGCGCGCGCCAGCGTGCTGCCCCAGCCGCCGACCCCGACCGTGGTGCCCACCTGGCTGCCCGAGCGGTGGGCGAAGCCGTATCTCGCCTACCTGCAGCAGTACACCCATAACCTCAACCTGCTCCGGTGGCTGCTGGACGCCGGGGACCGCGTGCGGGTGCGGGCCGTGGACCTGAACGAGGATGGGTACACGGGCGTGGTCATCCTGGACATGGACGGCACCCGGGCGGTACTGGAGAGCGGCTCGCTGAGCCACTATCGCTGGGATGAGCACGCGCAGGTGTACTTCCGTCATGGCTGGGTCCAGGCGTGGGCGCCGCCGCTGCTGCTGCGGAACCAGCCGGCGGAAGTGGAGATCTACCGAGCCGGGAAGAGGCAGGAGTTCTCCCGCCCCATTCCGGAGCCCGCGTGGAGCTGGAGCTACCGGCGTGAGGCGGAGTTCTTCATCCGCGCGATCCGCACTGGGGAGCCGTTCCGGTCGTGCGGCGTGGACACGCTCACGGACGTCCGGCTCTTTGAGGAGATCTATCGCGAGTTCCTGCGGCAGCAAGGGGAGGTTGAGCCAATCGCCGGCGGAATGGGCGTTTAGAGACCGAGCCCTTCAGGAAGAAACGGCTGGCTGGTCGGTCCAACGGCCCGCAGCGGTCCGCCGGACCGCAGTTCGCCGGACCGCGGTTTGCCGGTGCGAGGTATGGTCGGAGAAAATCGGCTGCATCCCTGGGAAGCAGGCGGCCGAGAATACGGATAGAAGTGAAGATCGAGTCGCGGCCCGGAGACGTGAGAGCCCCCTCTCCCCAGCGTCTGCCGCACCACTCAAGCATCGCGGGCCGGCCCACCGGATGGATGGCCGGCCCCACGTGCTTCAAATCCCGTCCCCTTGCGTATGAAGCCGTCCTACGGACGGCTACTTGAGCACCGTGCTCACAGCACGGTCCAGCCGCTCGTTATCCAGGCCGATCAGGATCGTACTCACCCGGCCCTCGCGATCCAGCACCACCGTGTGGGGGATCGCCTGCACGCCGTATTTGCGAGCGATGCTTCCGCCCGGATCGAAGATGACCGGGAAATGGGCCCGCGCCTCCCGGGGAATAGCGGCGGCACTCTTGCGGTCTTCGTCCATGGAGACGGCGAGCACCTTCAGCCCCCGGCTTCCCAGGCGTTCATCCAGCTCCCGCAGATGGGGAAACTCCTCCCGGCAGGGCCCGCAGAACTGGGCGTAAAAATTGAGCACCACCGGGTTCTTGCCGCGGAACTCGGAGAGCGTGATCCGGCGGCCGTCCAGCGTGGTGCCCGTGAAGTCGGGCGGGAGCTGGCCGCGCACCACGCGGCCTTCGTCCGCGGCACCGCAGGCGTGCACGGTTCCGATCGCGGCGAGCACCGCAAATCCCAATTGCATCCAAGACTTAATAGGCATCCGGTTTCACACACCCTCTGGTCCGCCCGTGTGTCAGGCGTCGCGCCGCACATGGATGGACCCCGGCCGGCGCCCCAGGGTTCCCGACAGTATCGATCGGGCGGCGGTGACGCGCGATTCCGTTGAGGAACTGGGACTGGCCGAGGGCCTCGA
>CAYQDT010000051.1:0-10640 GCA_964416225.1 uncultured bacterium | reverse complement strand
GCGGACCAGATGAACGAGGCCATCAGCGCCATCAACGGCAAGGACGTGGACGGCCGCGCGCTGACCGTCAACGAAGCGAAGCCCCGCGCGGAGCGCACCGGTGGTAGCAGCGGCGGCTACGGCGGCGGCAGCTACGGTGGCGGTCGCAGCGGCGGCCGCAGCGGCGGCGGCAACCGCTGGTAAATCCCGTCTCATTCGCACCAGACGAACAGAAGGTCCGCTCCCCAATTCGCGGGGGCGGACCTTCTGCTTGTCTGACCGCTTCCACGACGAGGCGAGTGTCGGCGTCCCCGGCTGGCCCAAGCCGTGGAGCCGGTAATAACGGATGTGCGGGAGGGACCGCCGGCCATTGCTGACCGGCACCCCGTTGCGGTCAGGCCGCTGCCTCTTCCGGCGCCTGGGCGGTGTTGAGGATGAAGTCCGCCGCCTACTGCGCCTGCGCTGCCGCGATGAGCAGGAGGCGCTTATCCCCCTCTAAGCCGCCCAGCCAGCCGCTGACGTAGGCTGCCTGGTTCTCTGCGGTGCGAGGGAGGATCCCGGTGTGGCCGCACAGGAACGCCGCGCCCATTTCCGCCACCAGCTCCTCACGGCTGTAATCCGGGCTGCCGAACGGCGCCGGGTTGGTGGCGAAGGTGCGGTCCAGCCGGCTGCCGTGCCCGGTGCTGTGAACCAGCTCATGGAAGAGCGTGGCGTAGTAGTCCTCCGCGGAGCGGAACCGCTCCCGATCCGGCATCCCGACGTAATCTACCGTGGGGGTTGTAGAACGCCGCGTCATACCCGCCGCGGATCTCCGGCGCCTGGGGCATGCCGCTGATCAACTGCTCACACCACGAGATGCGCTCATGCGGCGTGGGGGTGAAGTCCGGCTGCGGCGGTGCGGGGATCCCCTCACACTGCGCCACGTTGAACACGAAGCAATGCCGCAGGATGGGCGCGCGGCGCTGCTCCGCCCCCTCTTCCGGTTGATCCGGCGTGCTACCGCGCTCCGGGAGCTTCCAGAAGGTGACGGCGGAGGCCTTCTCTCCTTTCTTGACGTGTCCGCCGAGCGTCTCCGCCTGGCGGTAGGTGAGCCACCAGGGAGAAGCGTACGGCGTGCCGAGGGCGAGCAGCACCAGGTTCATGCCCCGGTAGGCGCGCTTGCTGACCAGGTTGGCGGGCATCCTGCCGCCTGCGGCCCAGGGTTTCTGCCACGGCACCGTACCCGCCTCCAGTGCCGCCGTGATCTTCTCCGTAACGAGCTGATAGGTGTCTGCCATGTCCGTTCTCCAAAATGGGGACCGGCGGGAAGGCGGCACGTCTGGCGCACCCTCCCGCCGGAGAGTGGTTAAGGCGCGCAGTGCTCTGCCGGCGCGGGAACTACGCGCCAGCCGAACCAGGTCTGCGAGTGGCCGCAGGGGGCGTACTCATGCTCCGGGTGCTCCCAGAGGTGCCGGCCGCGCCCGCGGTAGAGCTGGGTGCGGTGATAGACTGCGCCACACTCTGCGCAGGCGGGGTGCTCCTGATCCCCCCGCAGGCGGGAGGCGATAGGCCTGTTCATTGCTGGCCCTCCCTTACGCCGCCACCGCGACGGGCTGCCGCTCGGCCACCGGTTCCGCGATCTTGGCCGCCAGGAGCTGAAGGCGGGGCCATTGCTCCGCGGCGAGGTACTGCCCCAGACCCTGCTGGCAGGCGACCAGATGCTTACAGAGCAGGCCATTGTCCCGGCACACGCCCATGTCCCGGCACGAGCAGAGCGCCTGCTCCGGCGCCACCGTGTACAGCTCCCCCGACAGGGAGAGGAGATGCCAGGCCGGCTCTTCCGCGTGAGGTGCCCAAAGGTACGCGGGTCCTTCCTGCTTGACCGCTTCGTTCACACCGAAGGGGTCACTGGTTCGAGTCCAGTCGTGCCCATCCGCAAAAAAGGTCCCCGAGAGGGGGCCTTTTCGTTGTTTCTGCCCCGGGCTCGAGGTGACCGTGGCGATCGGTAACCATGCGCTCCGGCCCGCCTCCCAGAGCCCGTACCGTTGCGGCTTTCCAGCGCGGTACGGGGCCGGAGCGGCGCTGGACTCCGTGGATCTCAAGCGCGGTTCTGGCTGTTGCCGGATCCCGGTTGTAATGGCCACGGACCAGCGTGCCTCACCGCCCGGTCTTGCGCCACCCACCGCTGGAGCTGGCCCGTGGCAGGGGCACTGCCGGGAAACCCCCCGGTGAGGACGAACGCCACGGGAGGCAGAAGCCCGCTCGATGACCCGGCCGGAGCAGCATCAGGCTGTCCCGCAGCGGCCTGCCGGTGAGGAATGCCGCGATGGCCCGGACGGGTCCGAATCATCGTCCGGTGATCCACCGACGGCTGGGCTCTCCGGATGGAGCCCGGTCACGCCTATCTCACCGGCGTTGTTCCCGGAATGCTGGCATCGGGCGGCTCCGCGGCCAGGGGGCGCCGGGGCCGCGACAGGTACTGCCGCACCCACGGCGCCTCACCAGGCACGCGCACCTCCCAGACGAGGCGGCGGACCGGCTTACCGGCGAGAGCCATTCCCGGCTCCGTGTGGAGGGAGACCACGGCCTCATTCGGGTGCCGGCGGAGCAGCTCCAGCCCGCGCAGGTCCTCCTTGCCGCCCGCTCCGACCGGCGGGTTCTCCAGCGCCCCGCGTGCCACCAGGCCGGTATCCGCAAACCGCAGGCCTTCCGGACGCAGGGCGCGCTGCGCGGTCTGCGGGTCCAGGCTGCCGAAGAACTGCAGGATGGGAAACCAGAGCGGCAGGGGATTGGCGCAGGCGGGGTCGGCGTCCGGGAATTCCTCCTTGAGCCCCCTTAGCTGTTCGGCGGTCATCCGGCTGAGGCGATGGAACTGCGCCAGACCGAGAAATCCCTCGTCCTTTTGCGCGGCGAGGCGCAAGGCCCGGATCTCCGGCCACGGCACCAGGTGCCGCCGCGGATCCAGGCCGGCGGTCTTGTGGCGCACGAGGTGGAGCTCTCCCACCCGCCTCCAGACCACCTTGCCGAACGGGACCATGTAGCGAAACGTCCGCTCCGGCGTGGTCCCCAGCCAGCCGCTGATCGTCTCCTCCCCTCGTGGGTAGACCATGTCCGCGATCACGTTCAGGTGATGGCGCTCGGCCGCGCGGCGGAACCAGAGGTGGTAGGCGCCGGAAGGGAGGCTCCTACCCAGGCTCTGATCGCCCCGAACCTGCTGCATCAACTGCTCCACCACGCCCGGGTCTCCGGGTCCGGTCCAGCCGTCGGCGTGGTCCTGGAGCCACTGGTTATCCCAGCCATTCCCGCCGCACACGTTTCCCGAACCACCGTCCGTGCCGCGGAGCCACAAGACGGGTGAGAGATACATGGAGTCCCAGGTGACGTGAAACGCCGGCGGGGGTGGGGGCGGCTGGGGATCGCCGGTCCGGATCCCGCTGGAGATCCCCAGCCGCAGGGCGGTCCGCTGCCGCTCGGTGAGCCGGCCCGTGTCCAGCGGAACTTCCCGACCCTGCGCCAGCACCCGGACCTGCTCCGGGGTGAGCCTGCCCAGAAGATCGAGGTTGCCAAGGACCCGGGGGTCCAGCTCTTTGGCCATGAGACTCGGGTGGGATCCGGCCCGCTCCTGGCGCTCCTGATCCGGAAGCGTGGCGATGCGGTACAGCTCCCGAACATCCGCGGTCCATTTTTCCAGGATCTCCCGGCGGGCAGCCGCGGAGGCGGCTTCGGGGGATTGCTGGTGGCGCAGGACGTAACCGCTTCCGCTCCGCTGCCACTCCCATGGATCACTGCGTGTGGTGAGCTCGGTCGCCAGGCCGGTCATGACCTCCCGCAGGGGACGCTCGGTGAGGATGACGGTGAGATCGATGCCGCTGACGGCGCCCTTGGCGTCATCCACCCGCAGGGAGACCTGGCCCTGCTGCGCCAGGAATTCCGCCAGTTCTCCCAGATAGACCCGGGGCCGGTTGACGGTCACCGGCCGGGAGAGACGCGCGTCCTCCGGAAAAAGGGCTCCGGGGGGCGCGGAGCCCGCCGCGAGCGCTGATCCGGCAAGCGCCAGCGGAACCAGAGCAAGCACCCAGCGACTGATCCATCCCATGGACGCGGTCTCCTTGAACCCGGAGGCGGCTCGAATACCCGCCTCGCAGGCGCGCTTACGGTACGGTGAAGGCGTGCGCGTCTTCAGCCACGGCGGCCGCGCCGTTCCAGGGCGTGCAGCGATACGGTCGGCTTCGTGTAGCTGCCGTTAGGACCGGCCGCCCAGGTGATGGATGGCATGCCGGCAGAAGCCATCACCCCCGGAGTCCCGCCTCCGGTGGTACTCCGCAGCTCGAAGTCGTAACGGTAGGTGAAATCTGTCCGTGGCGGGGCCATGTGTTGAATCACATCGTCGTCCGGGGCCTTGGTTTGGAACGTGATCGTATCCGTGGTTTTGAAAACCGCCCCCATGGACCGGAGTGTCCAGCTGTCCAGCGCCGCGTTCACGGTGAACTGGAAGGGCGTCTGCCCGTCTGAGTTTTTTGCCGCTCGCGCCGCCGTGGGACCGCCGGCGAAAACTGCACCCGCCAAGCGGATCAGGATCCGGGTTCTCCCGGGCTTTCTCCGGGAAATGTAAGGGGAAGGAATGGTTCGTCCGTCCGAACGGCTGCTTTTGTTGCGGTCCAGCAGTGTGACGTATAGTTATTAATGCCCGACCTCGCCGGTGATGTCCACAAAAAATAGAGGTGGTCCGCAGGCTGAATTCGCGGGAGTGGACCGGGTGCCGAGGTGCCCTGGCGAGCTGCCGTATAGGCCGGGTTAACCCTGCTGCCAGACGTTCCGCTGCCGGAGGGGCAACGGGGTGACGGCGGTCATTGTTCAACGGGCTCCCGGAGCGGCGCGCCGGCGGCTTTGGACCGCGCCGCCGCGGCCAGCCGGCAGCCCTGGCTCCGCGGGGCGCGACCGCATTGGCCGCTTCCACCGCCGGGGCCATCGGGGACGGCGAAGCTCGCACCGATGCGGAATCGCGGATCGGCCCCCCTCGACCATCCCGGCTGAATGCTTCGCCGTGGAACGCCCTGACGGGTCCGGACTCGCTCTTCCGTACCGCCCGGTACGCAGATCTTCCACGGCGAATGGAACACGCGCGCGGAGCGGATTCGAGCGGAGACACGACCCGGGCGGATCTCCCCCGGCGCTCGTGGCTGCCGAAGCGGCGACCGGACAGTGGCCGCTTCCCAGGAGGATTACCAGGCGACGATTGGTCTGAGGATTGAAATGCATCCGCACATCATCTAAAGAATGAATGAGCATGCACAGCAAGCGTGCCGGGTATGAGCCGCAACTGCGGCGCCTGGAGCGGGCGGCGGCTCCCGAGAGGAGATGTGGATGGCCGGGATGCTGATCTGGAGCGGATGGTGGGGCGGGATTGTTACCGGTCTGATGCTCGCTTGGCCGCTGGTGCTCTTGCTGGGTGTGGGGTCCGCCATGAAACTGGTCTGGCGCGCCTCCGAGAGGCGGCGCCTCGCCGGCTCGGGGATCGATGAGATCGACGGAATGGATGGCCGGACCTTCGAGCGGTACGCGGAGATCCTGTTCGAGGGACTGGGCTACCGGATTGAGCCGACTCGCGCGGCGGGGGATTACGGCGCGGATCTCGTGACGCAGAAGGATGGAATCCGGACGGTTATCCAGGCGCGCCGGTGCCGGGGAGTGGTGGGCGTCCGGGCGGTGCAGGAAGCGATGGCGGCGAGAGCCGTCTACCGGTGCGGCGTGGCGATGGTGGTGACCAACAGCCGCTATACGGCGCAGGCGCGGATGCTGGCGGCGGCCAACGAGGTGCGGCTCTGGGACCGGGACGACCTGGTGCGGGCGCTCCGCTCCGTCCGGGTGCATGAGCCGTCGATCTTCACCGGCGCCGTGGAGCTGGAGCCGTTTCCGCTTCCCGCCGCGCAGGCCCCCGCGGCCGCCCCGGACCCCGGAGCGCCGGAGGAGACGCCCTTCCGCGCGCGGTGCGACCGG
Source organism: uncultured bacterium (assembly GCA_964416225.1). Lineage (GTDB taxonomy): Bacteria > Armatimonadota > SYMT01 > SYMT01 > SYMT01 > CAYQDT01. The sequence continues at coordinate 4,685 of CAYQDT010000051.1, read as the reverse complement.
TTGGTGTCACCAAACGTCGCGGAGTACTGCCGGACGTATCCGGTGCGGTTCGGCGGCCGCATCCACTGCTACGATCACCAGCGCGGACTCCGCCGCGCCGTTCGGGAGGAGCCGGCGTCTCGCCGGGGGTAGCCGGCGGTCCCGTCCCGCTCCCGACACCGCCCACCGCCCACCGCCGCCTGTCTGCGCCGAAGGGGGGCTGCTGCCGCATCCCGGCTATGGAGGTGTCACCGGCTCGTGGGGGCCGTTTGCCGGGAGGAAGAACCCGCAGGCGATCGAGACACCCGTCACCGCCGACGCCTCGATCATTCAAGCATCCCGTCGACATGCCGACCAAGCGCCTGTAGGCGGGCCGGGTCAACGGGAAGCCTCCTCCACCCCACCCGGCGGGCCATGGCGCAGCCCCCGCGCCGGCTGCACGGGCGGGCGCCGCGCGAGAGGGAGATCGGGGGAACCTCGAGCCGGCACGCGGGTCTCTCCGGAAAACGGAAGCTGCCGCCGCGGAGGCGGGAAGAGCACTCCCGCACGCGAGAGAGACCGATGCAGAGCACCACACTGTTCCCCATGCCAGCTCCCCGCCGCGTCCTGGCCGCCACCGTTGCGGTCGCGCTGGCGGCCGGGGCGCTCCTCCCGGGCCTCCGCCCGGCCCAGGCCGACCCGCCCCCGTGGGCGCCCGCGCATGGCTGGCGCGCGAAGCACGGCGGCGAGGAGCGCGGCCGGGACCGCGACCGGGACCGGGATGAGGACGAGCAGGACGGCAACGAGGACCGGCAGCGTGACCGTGCTCCCCGGGAGCGCGGGTGGGGCGAGGGCTGGACCGACCGGTACCGCTCCGGTTTCGATCCGTACGATTCGTATCGGCCCCCGCGCCGGGCCGCGGCGCGCCGGCGGCCGGGTGCCGCGGGCGAGCGGTGGTACGCGCGGCAGCAGGCGTACCGCCGGGCCCGGCAGCTCGACCGTCGGCGTCGTCTCGAGGCACAGCAGCGCTTCCAGGCACACCAGCGTCTCGAGGCGCAGCAGCGCTTCCAGGCGCAGCAGCGCTTCCAGGCACAGCAGCGTCTCGAGGCGCAGCAGCGCGTCCGGCAGCGGAGGCTTCGCGCGGAGCGTGTCGCCGCGGCGCGCCGGCGGTCCGCCTCCGCGGCCGTGGACCGACCGCGCGTGGATATTCGAAGCTTCCCCAACTAGCGGGGACCGACCGGGGGCGCCGGCCTCCGGTCGGCGGCGGATCCGGGAGAGCTTCCGGCAGCGGTGTTTGTGGGAGCTCCGCAGCGGAAGGGGATCCCCGCCGCCGTCACCTCGCCGGGATCGCACCCGGTGGCGGCTGATCCCGTCACCATGTGCGGGTCGGCGGAAGCGGCTCCTTCGGGCCTCGGCCTGCGGGGGGGCCGTGCTCCCCGCGCTCGTCACCCCCGGGCCGCGGGTTGGAGGGGCCGGATGGCCTCTGCGGATCGGGACCGGTTTCCGGAACGTGAAAGCGAACGTTGGCGAGGACGACGTCATCCCGGCCCAGCAAAGCCAGCTTGAGGCGCGGACCGGCCGCGTCATGCAGCAGCAGATCCCACCAGGCGTCCGTGAAGTATTCCGGAAGGACCACAGTCACCAGGTCCGCCTGGCCAGACCGGCGTATCTCGTCCACATAGTCCAGGACGGGCCCGACGATGCTGCGGTAGGGCGACGGGAGCACGCAGAGCGGCACCCCCGGGAAAGACTCCTGCCACCCCTTCCGGACGTCGGCAGTCCGCTCCGGGTCGATCTCGAGGTAGAGTGCGCGGAAGCTCGGGCTCAGGAGACGCGCGTACCGGAGCGCCGGCACGATCCCGGCATGCGGCCCGGAGACCAGCACCACCACCTCGTTACGGGGCGGGGTCAGCACCGGCGGCTGATGAAGCTGGAGGGTGGCGTGGATGAGCCCGTACCGCCGGTGGATCGTGCGGAAGAGGGCGATCAGCACCCCCGCCAGCACCACCACGATCCATGCCCCCTGGGGCGCCTTCTCGACCACGATGACGGTGAACACCACGCCCGTGGCCACCGCGCCCAGCCCGTTGATGGCCGCCTTGAGCTGCCAGTGGCGGCCCCGCTCCCGCCACCAGTGCCGGACCATCCCGGACTGCGAGAGGGTGAAGGCGGTGAAGACCCCGAGCGCGTAGAGGGGGATGAGCCGGTCCACGCTGCCCCGGAACAGGACCAGCAGCACGCCCGCGGCAAGCCCCAGCAGCACAATGCCGGATGAGAATACCAGGCGCTCGCCGCGGTTCTGAAGCTGGCGCGGCAGGAAGCGGTCCCGGGCCAGGATCGAGGCCAGGCGCGGGAAGTCCGCGAAGCTGGTGTTCGCCGCCAGGACCAGGATCGCGGCGGTGGCGCCCTGCATCAGGTAGTAGAGCACGGCGCCCCCGCCGCTCCGGCCGAAGACGGCGCTCGAGAGTTGATCGATGACCGCCGGAGCCGTCCTTCCGTCCTGCTCCCAGTACACGACGTGGAAGCGCGTTGCCAGCCAGGTGATCCCGACGAAGAGGCTGGCGAGGATGCCGGCCATCCAGAGCAAGGTGGTCGCCGCGTTGCCGCTTTCCGACTTCCGAAAGGCGGGGACGCCGTTGCTGATGGCCTCGGTCCCGGTCATCGCGGAACAGCCGTTCGCGAAGGCGCGCAGGAGCACCACCAGGCCCACGGTTCCCGCGGCGTGGAGCACGTACGCGGGCGGCAGGGTCTGGTTGACCGCCTCCGGGTGCAGGCGCCAGCCCAGCAGCGGGCCCGCTATTCCCAGCCCGATCATCACGTAGGCGAGCCCGATGAAGGCGTAGGTGGGGAGCGCGAACAGCGCTCCGGCCTGCTTGAGCCCCCGCAGGTTCGCCAGCGTCAGGAGGGCGACACACCCCAGGCACACGAGGACCACATGGTGGGCGAGGGGGTGGAGCGCCGGCGTACTCACCAGATTCTGGACGCCCGAGGCGATCGAGACGGCCACCGTTAGCACGTAGTCGATCAGGAGCGCCGCCGCTGCGACCAGCCCGGGCATCTCGCCGAGGTTTTCCCGGGAAACGATGTAGCTGCCGCCGCCGGAGGGGTAGGCGAAGATCGTCTGCCGGTACGACGCGGCCACCACGGCAAGCAGCAGGACGATGGCGCCGGCCACCTCCCACGCCGCGCGCGCGTAGGCGGCGTGCAGCGCCGCCGCCGCCAGGCCCGCACCGGCCAGCGCCAGCAGGATCTCCTGGGTGGCGTACGCCACCGAGGAGATGGCATCCGAGGAGAAGATGGGAAGGGCCAGAAGCTTCGGCAGCCGCGCCTCATCCTGCTGGCTCGTGGCGATTGGCGGGCCCAGAAGGAACTCGCGCAGGGAAAACCGGGAGCGGTGCGGGCCGGAGCTGGGTGGATCGGGCTGGCTCATGCGGTGCTCTCCTGCGGGCCGCGCCGGGGCTCGGCACCTGGATTCTAGCGGGCCGCGAAGGTGACCCTGGATCGGCCGCTTGCCTGTTACCCGGCATCCGGCCGTGTCACACGTCGCTGCCGCGGCTCCAAAAGCTTCCTGCACCGCCCTCGGAGCCGGTTTCGCGAAGCTGCCGGCCATGCAGCTTGGCGGCGCCACCGGGTGCTCCGTTCTGGGCGGTGCCGACGGCGAAGCGCTGCCGGCGAGGAGGGTGCGTGCGGGGAACCTCGGGCGTGCCGTGGCTGGAGCTGTGCGGCGGGATCTTCCGTCACCCGCTTCCGGCCGCTCGGCGCGCTGGCAGCGCGTATGCTTGCGAGGAGATACCGGCGCCGGATCGCTGCTGCCGCGGTGCTCCCGGAGACCCCACCTGCTGCAGCGCGGAGCCGCTGTCGGTGCGCAGATCGGGCGATCGGAGGGGCTGGTGGATGGGTCGCTCCTGACCGGCCCGAGCCGGGGAGGACGCAGCGAGCCGGGCGGCGCTGGACGCCGCCGGGAGGGGCACGCACGCTAGAGGGGCCGGGACACGAACACGTTCTCCGCCAGCTCTCGACCGATGGCGCGCTCGATCCCTTCCACCCGGACGGTCAAGGAGCCGCCGTAGGGCGCCTTGGCGATCATCTCCACGGCGACCTGAAGGCGGAGGCCCAGCTCCGACATAAAGCGCAGCATCTCCGGATCCCGGTCGGTAACCCGCTCGATCACCGAGCAGTCACCGGGGGAAAGGTCCGCCAGCGGGATCTGCCGCACCGCGTTCATCACGCCTTCCCGGCTGGGGATGGGGTGCCCGTGGGGGTCCACCTCCGGGTAGCCGAGCAGCGCATCGATGCGGTCCTCGAACTCTTCGGAGATGACGTGCTCCAGTCGCTCGGCCTCCGCGTGGACCTGATCCCAGCTGTAGCCCAGCGCCTCCGCCAGATACGTCTCCAGGAGCCGGTGGTGCCGGATCATCTCCAGGGCCACCTTTTCCCCCGCCGTGGTCAGGCTGAGCCCCTCGCTCCGGGCATAGACCACCAGGTTGAGCTCCTGGAGGCGCCGCAGCATCTTCGTGGCGGCGGGCGGCGAGACCCCGAGGCGAGCGGCAATGGCCGACGGTGTCGGCGTATCGCCATCGTGCGCCATGGTAAAGATCGCTTTCAGATAGTCCTGGCCGGCGGCCCCCACCATGCGCTGCACCCCCGTTGCGCCGGTCTCGACGTACGCCGAGACCCTCTATCAGCATAGCGACGGCCCGAGATCCGGGTCAATACGAGGGGGGGCG
>CAYQDT010000050.1:0-10688 GCA_964416225.1 uncultured bacterium | reverse complement strand
GTCCACCACCACCGGCGCCGACAGTGACGGGCCGACTCGGCGCAGCGCCTCGCTCACCGGCTGGTCGAAGAACGACTGGGTGACCCGGGTTTCCCCCTGGCGCGTGAGGGGCACGAGCACCACGTAGCTCCACTGTCGCCCGGTAAGCTGGGAGGCCACCGTCACGTGGAGCACCTCGGAGGGCGTGCCCACCGGCAGCGTCAGCAGGCCGACCAGCGGCCGCTGCGGATTGCTCGGACCACTGATGGTGTAGGCGCGGTTGGTGCTGGAGACGGTCGCCGATACCCGGGCGTCCGGCAGCGCGGAAGCGGGGGTCACCGTCAGCTTCACCTGGGTGCCGTCGCCCGTCACCGCGCCGTACGAGATGTCGAGGCCCGGCGTCGCGGCGGGGTCCGCAGGATGCAGCACCGGGGTCGCCGCCGGCGTTGGCCAGGGCACCAGGTTCAGCCCGGTAACGCTCGGAAGCCGGCTGGCCACGAACGTGCCGCCAATCACCAGGGTGGCCAGGCCGGCGCCCATCGCGGCGCTCATGGGGCTCAGGCCCCGCAGCCACTCCAGCAGCCCGGGAGCTCGACGACGCCGCGCTTCATGCTCGGCCGCCCGCAGGTTCGCCAGACGTGCGTGCACCTGCCACATCCCGTCCGGCGGCGGGGCCACCTGCGGGGCGGTATCCAGGGCATAAACCGTCGCCTGAAGCGCCTCTATTTCTTCCCGACACCCGGAGCACCCGGCAAGGTGTGCTTCCAGCGCCACGGTCATCGGGCGATCAAGCGTCCGCTCCAGGTAGTCCGAAAAGAACTCCTGCGCACGCTCGCACTGCATGATGAGTCACTCCTGATGATCACCCTGAACAATTGTTACCGTGCGGGCGGGGGCTCGCAGGTCAGCCGAAGCGGCGGTCGGACTGCTGTCCGGTTCCGGGTTAATTTCCTGACGCCGCTAACTTTCCAAAAGTTCCCGATCCGAATGGAGTTTGTTCTTCAATGCCAGCCGCGCGCGGTTGAGCCGGGACTTGACCGTACCGATCGGCAGACCCATCACCTCGGCGATCTCTTCGTAGGAGCGGTGCTGGAAGTGGTAGAGGCCGATCATCAGGCGCTGATTCTCCGGCAGCGACAGCACCGCCTGCTGAATCAGCTCCGCGCGCTCCCGCCGCTCCACGTTCTGGTGCGGCCCGGGCTTCGGGTCCTCCACCTGCCGGGAGATGCTGCTGTCCTCCAGCTCCACCATCTCTTCGAGCGAGCTGTGGCTGCGGATGCGCTGCTTCTTCCGCTCGTCCAGAAACACGTTCTTGACGATCCGGTACAGCCAGGTGGTGAAATTCGCGTCCCCGCGAAAGGAGGGCAGCGCGTTGTGCACCCGCACGAACGCATCGATGACGATGTCCTGCGCATCGTCATAGTTGCCCGACAGGCGGAACGCGAGGTTGAACACGTTCCGGTAGTGGCGCTCGACCAGCTCGTTTTCGGCGGCGGAATCCCCGCCGCGCGCGCGGGCAATCAAGCGAGCATCTTCATCCGCGGCCAGCAGCCGCTCTTCATCTCGGTCACCCGGTCCGCGCATGGCCAATTATACCGACCGCCATCCCTTGCGGCAAACATCGCGGCCCCTCAAGCCCTTCCCGAATGCGGCCGCCATCGGACGGGCGGCAGCGGGGAAGGGGCCCTGGGAGGTCTGCGCCAGGCGCCTGTCCTCCGATCGCCATGGGGACGCATGGTGCGGGATGGAGGCGACGCAGACCGATCATCGAGCGCCGGAGCCTGCCGGTCCAGCCGGCACCGGCTACCCCGGCGCTCCCTTCTACACCAGCCCCGGAATGCCCTCCGAGGAGCCGGGCACTACCCCGGCTTGACGCAGCGTGACCGGCACGTCGAGGCCGCAGAGCTGGTAGACGGAGTTGAGGAGCGCCTGGGGGCCGAACTGCCCGTCCGTCACCTCGGCGCCCGTGTCGTCCGTTCCGCCCAGGATGCGGCCTCCCGGCAGTCCGCCTCCGGCCATCAGGACGGTGTAGGCCTTCGTCCAGTGGTCCCGGCCGCCGTCCGGGTTGACCTTCGGCGCGCGGCCGAACTCGGTGAGCACCACCACCAGGGTGGTCTGGAGGAGCCCCCGGTCGGACAGGTCGGCCAGGAGGGTGGCCAGCCCCGGGTCGAGGCGCGGGAGCTGCCGGCGCAGCCACGGGAAATGCCCGAAGTGGGAGTCGAAGGTGCTGCGCGTGAAGAGATCGTCCTTCTTGGTAATCGCCTGCCACCCGCGCGCCGACCAGTTCACCTGCACGTAGCGGACTCCCGCCTCGATGAGCCGGCGGCCCAGCAGGCAGCTTTGCCCCCACTCATGCATCCCGTACCGCTCCCGGAGCGCCGTGGACTCCCCTTCCAGTTGAAAGGCGCGCTTCGCTTCGGAGGAGGTCACAATATCGAAGGCACGGCTGTACGCGGCTTCGTGGGCCGTGATCCCCGCGGTCTCCACGCGACGCTGCAGCCGGTCGAGCGCGTGGAGCAATGCCTGGCGCCGCTCCAGCCGCGCCGGAAGCGTGGCGCCGGAATGCAGCCAGTCCGCCTGGTCCAGCTTCTCCACGTCCGGAACCATGAACGGGTTGTATTGCGCCCCCAGGAAGCCGGCGCTCAGGCCCCGCTGCTCCGGCGCGGCGGGCGGCGCCTGCGGGTTTCCCAACCCCGGCGTGCCCACGTGGATCGCGGAAGGCAGCACGGAGCGGCCCGGATCCCACTTGCCGATCACGGCGCCCAGATTCGGGAACGGCGTGCCGGTGGCCGGCGGATTCCCCGTCAGGACCGTTTGCATGGCGTTGTCATGCTCGTCCTGATTGTGGCTCGCCCCGCGGATGACCGTGAGCTTGTCCGCCTGCCGGGCCAGCTGGGGCAAGAGCTCGCACATCCGGATTCCGGGGACGTTCGTCGGGATCGATTTGAACTCCCCGCGGGCATCCGCCAGCGACGATTCCGGCTTCATATCCCAGGTGTCGATGTGCGAGACGCCGCCGCGAAGGAACAGCACCATCACGGAGAGGTCGCGGGACCGCTTGCCCTCGAGCGCCGCCCGTGCCGCGTTCGGCAGCGAGAGCCCGAGCAGGCCCGCGCTGCCCACCTGCAGCACTTCGCGGCGGGTCCACCCGGAGCAGCGTTGGTCGAGTGCGGAGCCTAGCTTCAGCATGTCGCCTTTCGGACCTCCCGGACCCGCGCAGGAAGCAGCCAGGGGATCAGGAATCGTGTTCACGCCCGCATGCCCGGGCCCCTGCTCAGTGTACCACGGATCACCGCGCGCCGGCCCGCCGGGAAGTGCCGGGCCGATCACAAAGTCTCAATGGAGCGCGGAGCACGCGGCACGGTAACCATTCGCGCCGCCTGCCCCATCTAACAACGTGTCCCACCCGATCGGCCGGGAGCTCGCTCGCTCCACGGCTGACGATCAACTCTCTGCGGCTGCTGTCGATCCACCGAAAGAGAGTTGTCCAGTGACCCGTCGAACCCTTCTTACCCTTCCGGCCCGCCGGTCCCTTCCGGCCCTGCTGTCCGTTCTGACCCTCCTCCTCGGCGGCGCCGGCTCATCCGCGCCTACGGCTTTAGCCGCGTCGGCGCGTCCGGGCGCTCTCGATCTCGCCGGCTCCTACTTCGGCCTGTTTCGAAGCACCGCGGGGGACGTGTGGGACATCGACTTCGACGTCGCCCAGCAGGTCGGCCGGCATCTGGACGGCCGGATTTCGATCGCCGGGATGTACCACAACGTGGTGCTGACCGGATCTTACAGCCGGACCCACGCGGTAACCATGATCGGCACCAGCGGCTACGGCGCCGGCCGGGTCCGGTTCAAGCTGCGCGGCACCTGCCATCCGGGCTCCGGCAGCGATCCCACCACGTTTGCGGGGACGTACCTCGTCACCGGAGCGCGGCGGGAGCAGGGAGCGTTCACGCTCGCGGGACAGATGAGCGCCCGCTGACGGCTCGCGGCGGGCGGTAGGAGGTGTGGCGTCGGTCGCGGCGGTCGCCGCGGTCGCCACACCCCGCGGGAACGGCAAGGGGTGGGCCCGGCCGCCCGGTGAGTTCCGGGGCGTCCCGGCGGGCAGCGCGTGCCCCGGGAGCAAAGCGGCGGAGGGTGCAGAGCGCGGAGGATGGAGAGCGCGGAGGATGGAGACCGCGGAGGATGGAGACCGCGGCGGTGCCGTTCCTATCCCGGGCTTGCCATCAGCCAGAGAATCCCTGCCAGGAGGGACATCGCCAGGGCGGCCAGGAGCGCCACGCCGCCGACCAGCAGGCCAAGGCTGTCCAGCCGAGAACCCGACCCCGCCGGATGGATGGCGGGAGTGGAGCCAGGCTTGTGCACGTGGATCAGGTGTCGCATAGCACACTCCGTCGTGGTCGCTCTCCGGTTGGCTGGGTAGGACCGGCGCACGGTCCGGTTCTCAATACTTATACAATATTCCTGCCATGAATTCGCGAAATCCAACCTCTTTTTTGGAATCCAAGAGAAATCCGGCCGCAAAAAGCGGCGGCGGTTCCGGTGACCGCCGCCGCTGATGGCCGCCTTTGCCCGCGGGGGTATACCGGTACCGGTCAGGCGCCGGCTAGCTCGAAGAACGGGCTGAGACCCCGAGCCCGGCGCTCCAGCTCGGCCCGCTCCTCCGCCGTGATCGGCTGGAACGTCTCGGCCACGTCGAGCGCGCGGCGGAACAGCTCCGCCTCTCCCGGGGGCACAGCCGCCGTGATCGGCTGGCTCAGCGTGAACCGGAGCGCGAGCGCGGCCTCGTGCGGGTCCGCGCACGGCTCGTACCAGCACTTCGGCCAGGCGGAGCGGTCGGCTCCCTCCGCCCATTTTTGCCGCGCCATCGCTTTCAGAGCCAGGCGCCCAATTCCCTTGCGGGCGGCGTGCTCCACCACCTGCGGTCCGAAGCCGGCGTTGAAGTACTCCATCCAGTTGACTGGGAAGAGGACACTGGCAAAGGGAAAGCGCTCCATCAGCTCCAGTGCGATCTCCACGCTATGCGCGCTGAACCCGATGTGGCGGATGAGCCCGTCCTCCTGCGCCTGCACGAACGCCTCGAGCGCGCCGCCCGGTCCCGTAGCCAGCTCCAGATCCTCGCGGGTGGTCATCGCGTGGAGCTGATACAGGTCGAAATGGTCCGTCCGCAGCCGCCGGAGCGAGTCCCGGAGCTCCTCGGCGGCCTCATGCCGCGTGCGCTTCCCCGTCTTGCAGGCTAGAAACACCTGCTCCCGATACGGCTCCAGCGCCGGTCCCAGCCGCTCCTCCGCATTCCCGTAGCTGGGCGCCACATCGAAGTAGTTGACGCCGCGGTCCACCGCCTCCGCCACGAGTCGGCGCGCCTCACCCGGCTCCACGTTCATCACCACGATCCCGCCGAACCCGATGATGGAGAGCTCGGCACCCGTCCGTCCCAACGGTCTTCGTTCCATCGCTGCACCCTCTCGAGAGCTGTCCGACTGATTCCCATCACACCCGCGTACGCCGGGCGTCTTCCTTGTTGTAACCGCCATCGTCGCTGGAACGGCCTCCCGCGTTGGAACGGAGACCGTTGGGATGGCCCCACATATGGGAACGCGTGGTGTCCCGAACCACGAGGGCACGCTCCGCTGCGCCGCTCCGGCCCCGCTCCGGGGCGGGTGCCCCGTTGATTTGACTCCGCTCCGGGCCGTGGCTATAATCGGGTCGAGCCGGGAGCAGGCGCGGCTCGCGCCTGCTTCCCTGCCTTTTGCCCCTGACCCGCCGTCGCCTCCGCGCGGCGAACGAGGACGGACGATGATTCTGCAATCCACGGACGAGCTGGAAGAGTACATCGGTAACAAGTACTCGCTGGTGATTGTCGCCGCCAAACGGGCGCGCCAGATCAAGGAAGGCCATACTCCGCTCGCTCGGGACAGCTCGCCCAGCCCGCTCTCCATCGCCCTGCGGGAAGTGGAAGAGCACCAGCTTCAGGCCATCGCGCCGCCGGAAGAGGAAGTGGCGCCCGCGCCGCGGGATGTCATCGCGTCCCTCGTGGCCGGCGCGGACTTCGACCTGGACGAAGAGATGGATCTCGAAGACAGTGACGCGGTGGACGATCTCGCGGCGCTGCTGGTGGGCGCGGATGACGAAGAGGCGGAGGAAGAGGAGACGGAGCGGGACGACGTTCTCACGCCGGTCGCCGCCGCCGATGACGACGCGGACGCCGATGACGACGCGGACGCGGATACCGAGGACGAAGACGAAGAAGACGCCGGCCTGGGCGCCGACGCGGATGATGCCGACGAAGAATAATCGGTAGACGGCGTTCCGGCGGTACCGCTCGAGGCGTTCAGTGGTCGATCACGACCGTTGAACGCCTCTGTTGTAGGGGCTTTCCGGACCTTCCGGAAAGCCCGCGCCGCGGGTCCGGACGCTCCAGATGACCGGGGGATGCGATGGAGTCGAAGGTGGCCGACTATTACGAAGTGCTGGGCGTGGCTCGCGACGCCGGCGCGGACGAGATCAAGAAGGCGTTCCGGAAGCTGGCGCTGCTCTACCATCCGGATAAAAACGGCGGTGACGCGGCCGCCACGGAGCGATTCAAGGAAGTCAAGCTGGCGTATGACGTCCTCTCCGATCCGGACAAGCGCGCCCGGTACGACCGCTTCGGGGCCGCGGGGGTCGACGCCGGCGCGGGAGCGGACTTCGGGTTCGGGGGGAACTTCGGCGGGTTCGGCGACATCTTTGACGTCTTTTTCGGAGGGGCCGGCGGCGCGGCTCGCGGCGCGGAGCGGGGGCCGGAGCGCGGCGCCGATCTCCGCGCGGACGTGGAGATTACGCTGGAAGAGGTGCTGTCCGGGATTAAGAAGACGATCCCGGTCACCCGCCTGGAAAACTGCGGCGACTGCAAGGGCAGCGGCGCCAAGCCGGGAACGAGCCCGCAGCCGTGTGCCGCCTGCGCGGGGCAGGGCTATATCCGCCAGACGCGCCAGACCCTGTTCGGCACGATGAGCCAGATGGCGGAGTGCTATCGCTGCCACGGGCGCGGGGAGATCGTCACCGACCCCTGTCCCCGGTGCAGCGGCCGCGGCATGGAGCGGCAGTCCCGGCGCCTGAGCGTGGAGATCCCGGCGGGGGCGGAAGAGCGCACCCGGATGCGGCTTACCGGCGAGGGCGAGGCGGGGCCGTTCGGCGGGCCGGCCGGCGACCTGTACGTATTTATCCACATCAAGCCGCACCCGGTCTTCAAGAGGCGCGAGAATGACCTCCTGAACGAGATCGAAGTCTCGTTTGCGCGCGCCGCGCTGGGCGGCACGGTGGAGGTCCCCACGCTGGAGGGCGCGGAGACCATCCCGGTTCCGGAAGGGACGCAGCCGGGCGATGTGTTCCGCCTCCGTGGGAAGGGCCTGCCGCAGCTCGGCCGGCCCGGCGTGCGCGGCGACCAGCACGTGGTGGTGCGCGTCCGCACCCCAACGCACCTTAACGACCGCCAGCGGCTGGCGCTCAAGGAATTCGCGGAAGCCAGCGGCGAAGATCTCACGCAGAAGGAAGTCACGACCCACCAGCAGGGCGGCCTCTTCGAGTGGGTCCGCAATCTCTTTACCGCGCGGGACGAGGAGTAGCTCCCTTCAACTCGCTCCGCACCTCGCTCCCACCGTCCCCACGCCGCGCCATGAAATGGGCTGAGATCTCGCTCCACGTCGCTCGCTCCGCCACGGAGCCGGTCTCCGCGGTGCTCACGGAGATCGGCTGCGCGGGAGTGGTCGTGGCGGACCCCGACGCCGTCTCCAGCGATCCGTTCGCCGAGTGGACGGCGATGGAACGCCCGGCGCTCCGCCGGGCGGATGCCTCGTCGGAGCCTGGACCGCAGCCCGCGGCGCGCTGTACCGTGTCCGGCTACCTGCCCGTCGACGACCGCCTCGAAGGAGCCCTGGACGACCTGCAGACCCGCCTGGAGATCCTGCGGGAGTATTCCCTCGATCCCGGCGAGGAGGTCACGCTCCGCACCGTGGACGACGCAAGCTGGGCGGAGGCCTGGAAGGCGTATTTCAAGCCGCTCCGCGTGGGCGAGCACTTCGTCATCAAGCCGTCGTGGGAGCCGTGGGAGGCCGCAGCGGCGGACCGGATCATCGAGATCGACCCGGGCATGGCCTTCGGCTCGGGCGCCCACCCCACCACGAAGCTCTGCCTCACCCTGTTGGAGCGCTCCCTGCACGCCGGCGAGCGGGTGCTGGATTGGGGCACCGGCAGTGGAATCCTGGCCGTCGGAGCGGCCCGCCTGGGGGCCCGGGAGGTCGTGGCGGTCGACCTGGATCCCGTGGCGGCGGAGGTCGCCGCGGAGAACGTGCGGCGCAATGGGCTGGACGGCGTGATCCGTACGTCCGCCGCCAGCATCGAATCGGTGCCCGCCGACCCGGCGTTCGACCGGGTGGTGGCGAACATCGTGGCGGACCCCATCATCGCGGGCGCGCCGGAGATTCGCCGGCACCTCCGTCCGGGAGGCGAGGCGATTGTGAGCGGCATCATCGACCGGCGAGAGGCCGAGGTGGTGGCCGCGCTGGAGGCCGCCGGGCTGACGCTCCGGGAAACGCTCCGCGACGAGGACTGGCGGGCGTTCCGCTTCGCCGCGGAGTAGCGCGCTTCCCGGCTCGACGACCGGCGGGCTCTCGAGCTCCGGAAGCGGCGCGGGCCGGAGCTGCGCGCCTCTCCGCGGGCGGCGGCACTCGCCGGCTCCAGGATCAGGCGTCCATCAGTCCGGGGATGCCGGTGCTGTCCCGCACGACGCTCGCTTCTCGCAGGGCCACCCCCACGTCCAGCCCCATGATGCGGTAGATGGAGCTCGCCAGCGCTTCGGGCGTCACTCCCGGGCCATCCGGGTAGGCGCCGGTGGCGTCGCTCGCGCCGAGGACCCGGCCGCCCGGCACGCCGCCGCCCGCCACCAGCGCCGAGTAGCAGAACGGCCAGTGGTCTCGTCCTGCGCCCCCGTTGATCTTCGGGGTGCGGCCGAACTCGCCGACTGCCACCACGAGCGTCTTCTCCAGCAGCCCGCGGTCGTCCAGGTCCGTGAGCAGCGCGCTCAGTGTCCGGTCCAGCTGCGGGAGGTGGTCGTCCTTGAGGACCACGATCCGCTCCTTCCCGCCGCCGTGGAAATCCCACCCGGGATAGTGGGAATCGTACGACCAGTTCACCTGCACGAAGCGGACGCCGGCCTGGACCAGCCGGCGCGCCATCAGGCAGCTCTGGCCGAAGCTGGTGGTTCCGAACTTGTTCCGGCCGTACCGGTCGCGGACCGCCGGAGACTCCCGGCTGAGGTCGAACGCCTGCTTCGCCTCCGGCGAGGTGACGAGGGCGAACGCCCGCTCGTACGCGGCATCGGCGGTGACCGTGTCCCGGCTCTCGATCCGGCGGCAGGCCTCGTCCAGGTGCGCGAGGAGCGCCTGCCGCCGCTCGACCCGGCCGAGGCTCACCTGGGCGGGCGGTGAGAAGGAGGCAATCTGCTCCAGCGGCAGGGTGGGATCGTTCACGGCGAATGGACCGTAGGCGTTGCCGAGAAAGCCCCCGTCCTGACCCTGGGGCGGCGCGAGGAGATCGAACAGGTCGGGGCTGCTCCGCACGAAGGGAGGCACGGCGCCGCGCGGCCCGCTGAACTTTGCCACGGTGGCGCCGAGGTTGGGATACCGCAGCCCGGCCGTGGCGATCCGCCCCGTGAGCGTGTACGTCCCGGCATCCGGGTGGGCATCCACCGTGTGGCTCATGTTCCGGATCACGGTGAACAGCCGGCTTTGCCGGGCCAGGTGCGGCAGGTGCTCGCTGATCTGCAGCCCATCCGTTTTCGTGGGGATGCACCCGAACGGGCCGCGCACGTCGGAGGGCGCCGCCGGCTTCGGATCGAAGGTCTCGTGGTGGGAGGGGCCGCCCCAGAGGAAGATGAAGATGCACGCCATGCCGCGGTCGGCGGCGGCGCCGGCGGCCCGGGCGGCGAGCCACTGCGGCAGGGAGAGCCCTGCCGCGGTGATCGTGCCGGCCTGCAGCAGCTTTCGGCGAGAGACGCCGGCGCACGTGCGCGCGGTACCGTTCCAGAGGGAGAGCATGCGGCCGGCCTTTCCGCTGCGGCGGAAGTACGAAAGAGAGAGGCAAGGCGGAAACCGGGAGATAAGAGTCCGCGCAGCCCCTGGAGTTTCGCACCGTGCCCCGCCTTCGCGAACCTGCCGCCCGCCCTGGCCGGCGGCGGGTCCGCGTTCCGGTAGGTTAGAGCAGCTCCACGTCCACCCACTCGCCCGCTTCCAGGCCCTCCACCTGCTCCGGCACCGTGACCAGGCCGTCCGCCTCCACCAGCGTCATCAGCAGCGTGCTCTTTCCGAGGAGGGGCTCCGCCCGCCAGCCGTCGCCCTCCTCGAGGAGCCGGACGCGGAGATAGTCCTCCTTCCCCGGATCCGAGCTGTAGCTGCGGGTCAGCCGCGCGGAGACGCGCCCGCCGTCCGGAAGCCGCCGCCGCTCTCCGGAGAGGCGCCGCAGGTAAGGGCGGACGAACTGCTCGAAGACCACCAGCGCGGAGAGCGGGTTCCCGGGAAGGCCGATCAGCAGCTTCTCCCCCAGCGCCACCAGGATCACCGGCTTGCCCGGACGGATCGAAACCCCGTGCAGCAGCAGCTCCGCGCCGGGGAACGAGAGCAGCGTCTCCAGGGTCCAGTCCCGCGTGCCCACGGAGGAGCCTCCCGCCATCAGCAGCAGGTCCG
>CAYQDT010000049.1:9072-10780 GCA_964416225.1 uncultured bacterium | reverse complement strand
GGCTCTTGTCCGGATGTAGCACAAAGCCGACTTTTTCCATGACATGCCAGCCCGTCGTCTTGGGGGCGTCCAGCGCCACTTTTACGGGCGGGTTGGGAAACTGCTGCTGGATGATCTGCACCGCGAAGGGGGCGAACTGCTGGATGAAGTCCGCGGGGATGGCTTCCGCCATGGTTTCCGCGCGGGCGACTCCGACGCCGACGAAGGCGGCCGCTGCGAGTCCGAAAGCAAGCTTCTTCACCAGTAACTCCTTTTGACGGGGACCCGAAACCAAGCCCCGGTTGATGGTCGAAGATTCCCGGAGGGTCGGACTTCGCCCGCGGCGCGATCCGACTCCCTCCCCGTGAGACGAATACGAGCAGAAACGATCACGGAGCGTCCGCGAGACGCACTTCCTGCTCCGTTCGGACTCCCGCGCGCAGCGTCTGGTTCACGGGACACTTTTCCGCAACACGGGCCAGGCGCGCGATCTGCTCCGGCTGGAGCGCTCCGGCCAGCACGATCTCCTTCCGGATGAAGTCCAGCCGGGCGCCCTCTTCACAGTTCTCGCAGTCCTGCTCGTGAATGCGCTCGTGAGAGAGGCGGATCTCCACCCCTCCCAGCGGCCAGCCCTTGCGCCCGGCATACAGATAAAGGGTCATCGCGGTGCATGCCCCCAGCGACGCGAGGATCAGCTCGTAAGGGGAAGGGCCCGCATCCGTCCCGCCGAAGTCCACCGGCTCATCCGCGACAATCGTATGCCGTCCGGCCCATGCTTCGGTGCGGAAGCCGCGGCCGTCCGCGGTCACCACTACCTGTGTCACCCGGCCACCTCCGTTCCGGCGATCTACCGCCGCTTCCGGCATTGTACCGGAGGCCGCGGCAATCGCCCACGTGCGGGCGGCGGACCGTGTGCCCGCCGGGCGTGCCGTTCGCCGCGCCTAATCCGCGGTGCCCCGCCGGGACAGCCGGTCGGCGAGGGAGACGACGAAGATGATCGCCCCGCTGGCGACTTCCTGCCAGAACGGCGGCACGGAGTAAAGGTTCAGGGCGTTGTTCATCAAGCCGATCACGAAGACCGCGCCGATGAACGTGCCGAGGACGCTTCCTTCGCCGCCGGTGAGCCGCGTCCCGCCGACCACCACCGCGGCGATGGCGTTCAGCTCGTACCCTTCCCCCGCTACCGGGGACCCGGACTGGAGGGCCGAGGCATCGACGACGCCGGAGAGCCCCGCCAGCAGGCCCATCAGTGTGTAGACGAGGAGCTTGACCCGGGGAGCCGGCACTCCCGAAAGGCGGGCCGCCCGCTCGTTGCTTCCGATGGCATAGATTCGCCGTCCGGTGCTCGTGCGGGTGAGGAAGAGCTGGAGCAGCAGCACCGCGCCGAGCGCCACCACGAAGGGGATCGGGATCAGGTCGGCGATGTACCCAAGTCCGAGCGGCCGCATGGCCTGCCAGTGCGCGTTGATCGACTGCCAGCCGGGCACGTCCGGTCCGACGATCCCGATGGGCGTGCCGTTGGTCCACTGCTTCGCTAGGCCGCGCGCGATGCGCATCATCGCGAGGGTCACGATGAAGGGCGGCAGCCCGATACCGGCGATCGCGCCCCCGTTCACCAGGCCCAGCAAGGCCCCCAGACCGATTGCGGCGGCGACGGCCAGCAGGAGGGTCCAGGGCCCGAACCGCGCGGTGACCGCCGGGTTGGTGAGCACCCAGGCCGCGGCAATCC
>CAYQDT010000049.1:0-9062 GCA_964416225.1 uncultured bacterium | reverse complement strand
AGCGTCATCCCGGCTGCCAGGATGAGGTTCACGGGCACCTGGGTGCCCACGTTGCGCAGGTTTCCGGTTTCGAGGAAGTGCGGGGCGGAGATGGCGAGGGCGAGCACCACGACCAGCATAATGGCCGAGGTTCCCCAGCGGCCCATCCACTCGCGCGCGATGCTCGCCTTCATCACGGGCACCGTCAGGAGCGCTGGTTCCGCTGGCGGAGCTGATTCAGCACCACGGCAGCCAGCAGCACGCCGCCCACCACCAGGCCCCGCCAGAGGGTGGGATTGCTCAGGGTGAGGTTGATCATGCTCAGGATCCACTCCAGCAGCACCGCGCCGAGCACCGTGCCCAGCACGCTGCCGCGCCCGCCCGTAAGCGCCGCGCCGCCGATCACCGCCGCCGAGATCGCGTTCAGCTCGAACATGACGCCGGAGCTCGGGTCGCCCTGACCACCGTAGCCGGTGTAGAGGATCCCGGAGACGCCCGCCAGCAGGCTGCAGATTCCGTAGACGAAGATCCGGACCTTGAAGACGCTCACGCCGGAGAGGCGGGAGGCTTCCTCATTGCTGCCGACGGAGTAGACCTGGCGGCCGATCTGCGTGAAGTTCAGAATTGCGCCGATCACGAGGGCGATGAGTGCGAGGATCACAAAGGGGATCGGCAGGCCGAACGCGGAGCCGGCGAAGTAGAGCTGCTTGTTCCCCAGGGTCTTGATCAACTCGAAGCGATCGATGGGAATGGGGACGGCGTTGTTCATCAACAGCGCGCCGCTCCGCAGCATCGACATCGACGCCAGGGTCACCACGAACGAAGGCAGCCGCAGCTTTTGCACCAGGGCGGCGTGGAGCACGCCCAGCAGCAGCGAGAACAGGAGGACGACAGTGACCCCGATCAGCGAGGCGAGGCCCAGGTTCATCCCGCCATCCGCGAGGCGCGTCACCACCACCGCGAGCAGCATGCCGCTGCAGGCCACGAGCGATCCGAGGCTGAGGTCGATGCCGCCGGTCAGGATCACCAGCAAGACGCCGACGCCCATGATCGACTGCATCCCGATGGAGCGCCAGACGTTGACCTGGTTATCAACCGTGGCGAACTGCGGAAGCCGTCCGGTGGTCGCCATGTAGATCAGCAGGACCACCAGAACAATCACCACGCTCGCTTCGGGCGTGGTGAACCAGCGTGCGATAGGCGATCCTCCGGGCGCCGCCGGCTTGGCGCCCGGAGCAGGGGTGTGCCCGGCCTCAGGATGACTTGACACCGAGTTTTTCCAGGTTCTGGCGATATTCTTTCACGTTCGCGGGGGTGATCGTCTCCACGCCGGTGTCATAGATCCCGGTGTCTGGAATCTTCATCTCCTTCTTGGCGGCGGAGAGGCCTTTCCGGTTGATCAGGTAGAGCAGCTTCGTGGAGAGGTAGCCGAAGTCGTACGGCTTCTGGACCACCGTGGCGTCAATGTTGTTCGCTTCCAGCTCCTTCAGGGTGTTCGGCTCCGCATCAAAGCAGACGATCTTGTACTTGTCGCGCTGGCCGCCGTTCTTCAGCGCCTGCGCGATGGCGGGTCCGTTGTAGCTGTACAGCCCGAGGAACCCCTGGATCTTGTCGCCGTACTTCGCGATGCTGTCTTCCACGTTGCGGCGCGCTCGCTGCGGGTCCTTGTCGTCCTGGAGCACCGTCTCGATCTTGATGTTGTGATCTTTGGTCGCGTCTTCGAAGCCGCGCTGGCGGTCCCGCGCGTTCTCGGCGGAGACGTTGCCGACAAACGCAACGAACGTTCCACCCTTGGGAAGGAGCTTGATGGCGGCTTCGCCGGCGACCTTACCCGCGTTGTAGTTGTTGGTCCCGATATATGCCAGGCGCTTGGAGGAGGTGGAGTCCGAGTCGAACGTGATCACGGGGATCGACTTATCGGTGATCACCGGGTCGATGAACCCCTTGGCTGCTTCCCCCTCGATCGCGGAGACGGCGATCCCGTCCGCGCCCTTGGAGACGGCATTTTCGACCATCTGCTTCTGCTCGGAGACCAGGGAGTGCTCCGGCCCGGACCATTCGGCCGTGCAGCCCAGCTCCGCGGCCGCCTTCTTCATGCCGGCAGCCATCGGGTCCCAGAACGGGGAGATCCCATTGGTGACGATCTGGATGTTGATCGTTCCGTCCGCCTTGCGCGGCGTCTCGAAAAGAGCGGCTCCGGCCGCGCCGCCCGTACCGCCGGCGCCGGACGAAGTGGTGTTGGTGCTCCCGCCGGTCTTCGTCGGTTCGGTGGAGCAGGAAGCCAGCAGGAACACTGCCGGCAGTAAGGACGCCGCGAGCCACGTCCGCGTGGTCCGAGGAAGAGAAGGCATGTTGGGTGATCCTCCAGCAAACGGGGGTGCTTCTCCCGCGTCCTCGCGCGCAGAAGCCGGGGTTTACCATTCGTTCGCCGTCCGAGCGGGCAGTCCTGCCGCCGGAGGCAACCGCAAGGGCCGAGCCGCGGCGGGCGCCGCGGTCCTGCTGATTATACTTTAGATCCTTTAGAAAATGCGACCGCCAGCGGGGAACGCATTTTTCCCGCACCTCTGAAATGCCCCGGAGACGCAAGCGGCGCCCGGTCCGCAGACCAGGCGCCGCATGACGTTTCCCTGCACCCGCCGAAGCCGCTAGCTGGAGAACCGGCCGTTGTAGCGGCGGAACGCTTCCGCCACGGTCTCCCGGCTGACGTTGGCGCGTACCAGGTCGACGCCGACGTAGGTGCCGCCGCTCTCCACCTCGCCCGCGTAGTAGCGGGATTCGGCCTCGTTGAGACCCCAGTGGCTGAACGCGCCGGCCAGGCCGCCGGACGTGCCGCCCACGATAGCGCCGGCGGCAACCGCCCCGCCCGTCGCGCCAAGCGCGTTCGCCAGGGCGCCGGCGGTAATGAAGGGTCCCACTCCGGGAATCGCCGCCGCCGCAAGACCGAAGAGGGCACCAACGCCGGCCCCGATACCCAGGCCGGTCAACGCGCCCTTACCGGCGTCGTCCGCGTGGTCCACCGTCTCGTCGTCATCCATATCGTGCACGCCGGTGGCGCTGTAATCACCCTGATGCCGGGAAACGACGGACATCGCGCTCGTCGGCACACCGTTATCCCGCAGCCAGTCCACCGCGCGCTGTGCATCCTGCGGATCGTGAAATACCGCGGAAACGATTTCGCTCATAAGCTCCTCCCTTACTTGGCAGACCCGGCGGGGCAGTACCGGTCCGGTCCCGCACCGGGCTGCCCCGCGGCCGCACACCGTTTACCCGGGGCCAAGAGGGTGGAAACCTTAACAATCGCTCGTTTGGCGCGCACGAGGCCCGCCGAACGAGCGAACCACTTCACTACTCCACCGTCACGCTTTTTGCCAGGTTGCGAGGCTGGTCGATCTCGCACCCGGCGTTCCGAGCGATATAGTAGGCCAGCGTCTGGAGGGGGACGATCGAGAGGACGGGCATCAGCTCATCCTCGGAATCCGGCACGTACAGCACCTCGTCGCTGTACTTGTGGATCTCCCGGTCGCTCTCCCGCGCCACGGTGAAGATCGTTCCTTCGCGCGCTTTGATCTCCTTGATGTTGCTGGCCAGCTTCTCCAGCAGCGGCCGCTGGGTGGCGATGGCGATGGCGCTCACCTGGTCCGTCACCAGGGCCAGGGTGCCGTGCTTCATCTCCCCGGCGGCCAGTGCTTCACTGTGGCGGTAGCTGATCTCTTTCAGCTTGAGGGCGCCTTCCTGCGCGACCGCATAGTCGAGGCCGCGCCCCACGAAGAAGTAATCGTGACAGCGCCGGAAGCCCTCGGCCAGGCGCTCGATCTCCTTCTCCTTGCCGAGGATCGCGGCGACCTGCTCCGGGAGATGAACGAGCGCGTCGACCAGCCGCGCGTCCGCTTCCGGGCGGGTGGTGCCGCGGAGCTGTCCCAGGTAGAGACCCAGCAGGTACACAGCGATGAGCTGGCTGGTGTAGGCCTTGGTGGAGGCGACGCAGATCTCCGGTCCCGCCTGGGTATGGAGCGCGCTGTCCGCTTCCCGCGAGAGGGTGCTCCCCACCACGTTGACGATGGCCAGCGCGTACGCGCCGTGCTCCTGCGCCTCCCGCATCGCGGCGAGGGTATCCGCCGTTTCGCCGGACTGGCTGATGAGGACCACCAGCGTCTTCTCGTCCATCACCGGGTCCCGGTAGCGGAATTCCGACGCCACCTCGGCAATCACCGGAACGCGGAGCCGGCGCTCCCAGGTCTGCGCCGCCACGAGGCCTGCGTGATAGGCCGTCCCGCACGCCACGATGTAGATGCGCTCGAAGGCACGGACGCGCTCCGGCGAGATCTCCAGCTCCGCAAGATCGACCTGCCCGTCGACGATCCGGCCCCGGATCGTATCGCGGATCGTTTCCGGCTGCTCGTGGATCTCCTTGAGCATGAAATGGTCATATCCGCCCTTCTCGGCGGCGCGGGCGGACCAGGTGACCCGGATCGGCTTCCGCTCGACCGGCGCCCCCTCAAGCGTAGTGATCCGGACCCCTTCCTCCCGGATCACGGCCAGGTCGCCGTTCTCCAGGCAGACCACATCTCGGGTGTACGGAAGCACCGCGGGGATGTCGGACGCCACGAAATACTCGCCCTCGCCGAGGCCGATCACCAGCGGGCTGTCCTTCCGCGCGCAGATCAGGGTATCCGGCTCATGCGCGCTCACCACGGTCACCGCGAAGGAGCCGGTGACGCGAGTCAGGGCGGAGCGGACGGCCGCCTCCAGGTCGTCGGAATAGAGCTCCTCGATCAGGTGGGGAAGCACCTCCGTATCCGTCTCGCTGGCGAAATGGTGTCCACGGTCCTGAAGCCAATGCCGGAGCTCCAGGTAATTCTCAATGATGCCGTTGTGGCAGACGACGATCTTCCCGTCGCAGTCCGGATGGGGGTGGGAGTTGGGGGTGGAGGGCTTGCCGTGGGTGGCCCAGCGGGTGTGGGCGATGGCCAGCGAGGCGCCGTTCAGGCTCCCATCCAACAGGTCTTCCAGCGCGCGCAGCTTCCCCTTCGTCTTCACAATCCGGATATCGACGTCCGTCTGGACCGCCGCCACGCCGGCCGAGTCATAGCCCCGATACTCCAGCCGGCGGAGCTGGTCCACCACCACCGGCACCGCCGCTCTCCGGCCTACATACCCTGCAATACCACACATCGCTCTCTCCCTCGGCACGCATCCGCGAGCCGCAGTCCCAGCCGCGGCCGTCGGACGTCCGCTCAAAAGGTCTATTTTGCTTGGACGCTCCAGGGGTCGCTTCCGGCCGTGCGTGCAGCTCCCGCAGCGCCGGACAAGCATACCACCGCGCCGACATGGTGCCGAATCCCGCGTCGCCGGTTCGTTTCCCGCCTTTCCAATCTTCGGTTCCCCCGAGACAGAACCGCGCCCCGCACCGAGGCGGTGTGCGCGGTCCCACAGCTCGGGTGCCGCAGCCCCGCCGGAGGCGGACCGGTAAAATCACCGTCTCCAGTGCCTGCCGTGCAGGGAAAGGGCGGCCCGCTCACCGAATTGAAGCGGGCTCCGCGAGCGGGCGGAGCCAGTTTTTGCGAAGAGGACGGGTCGATGGGCAAGCTGGACGGTAAGGTCGCCCTCATTACAGGCGGCAACCGCGGAATCGGAGCCGGAATGGCGCGGGCGTTCGCGCGGGAAGGCTGCGCGCTTGCTCTCGCGGCGCGCGATGCCGACCGGCTGCGACAGACGGCGGACGAGCTGGAGGCCACCGGCGCCGCCGTACTCGCCGTTCCAACCGATGTTACGGACGAGAAGGACGTCGAGCGGCTCTTCCAGCAGACGCTCGAGCGATTCGGCCGGCTGGACGTGCTGGCGAACAACGCCGGCGCGTTCGACGGCGGCCCGCTGGACGAGCTCTCCCTGGAGACCTGGGAGAAGGTGATGGCCGTGAACCTGCGCGGGCCGTTCCTCTGCTCTCGCGCCGCCTTCCGCATCATGAAGGAGCAGGGCGGGGGCCGCATCATCAACGTGGGCAGCATCTCCGCGCAGCGGGTCCGGATGAATTCCGCTCCCTATTCAACAAGCAAGCATGGGCTATGGGGCCTCACGCAGTCCACGGCGCTGGAAGGCCGGCCTTACGGCATCGCCGCGAGCTGCCTCCACCCGGGCAACGTGCTGAACGAACGCCGCGCCCAGCGGAACACGGCCGCGGACGAAGAGCCGATGATGACCACCGACGAGCTGGCCGAAGCGGCGCTCGTGATGGCCAGCCTGCCGCCGCATGTCAACATGCTGGAGGCGATTGTGCTTCCGGTGGAGCAGCTCTACGTCGGGCGCGGTTAGCAGTCGAGGTGGGAGCGGCCGGGGTCCGTGCAGCCGCGAACCCCGGTTTTCCGGCAGCGATCAGCCCCCGGTCTCGACCGGGCCGGCCCACCGGCACATGCCGTGCCGCATGTTCGCGACCTTCTCGAAGCCGGCCCGCAGCAGCCACTGGCTGGCGGCGGCGCTCCGGATCCCGTGCGCGCAGACCACCACGGTCTCCACGTCCGGATCCAGCTCACTGTAGCGGGCGGTGAGCTCGTCCAGCGGGATGTGGATCGCGCCGGGGATGTGGCCGCCGATCCATTCCGGCAGCGTGCGCACGTCCAGGACCACCACCTGTCCGCTCTCGTGCAGCGCCCGGGCCTGGTCGGGTGTCAGTTCGTGATAATCCATCTCTTCCAATGCGGCGATGAGTTCCTGCTCCAATACCGTATTCTCCCGGGCGCCGAGAGTCAAATCCACGGGCGCGGCGCCACCGTCTCAGGGTTTCCGGGCGGCAGGCCGGCCCGGTTGAAAGGTTGTTGAGCTTGCGCATGGCCGCCCGCCGGGCGAGAATGCCGGTGTCCTGACGGCTCCGGGTGGATCGGGATGGGGGAGAAGCGTCCGCGGTTGGCGAACGCCTCTCCGGCTGCGCGACACGGCCGTCGCGTGAGCGCGGCGACGCTTTCGGAACGAAGAGATGCTGCTGACCCTCTCCACCACGCACCTCCCGGCCACGGATCTCGGGTACCTGCTCCACAAGAACCCCGCGCGGCTGCAGAGCTTCCCGCTGCCGTTCGGACAGGCGCACGTCTTCTATCCGGAGGCCTCGGAGGAGCGGTGCACCGCGGCGCTGTTGTTGGAGGTCGACCCGATCGGGCTGGTGCGCGGGCGCCGGGGGCCTTCCGGCGAGGGGCGACAGCTCGAGCAGTACGTGAATGACCGGCCCTATGTCGCCTCGTCATTCCTGTGCGTCGCGCTCAACGAGGTTTTCTCCACCGCCATGTCCGGTCGGAGCAAGGAGCGCCCGGCCCTCGCTGAGCGCGCGCTGCCCCTGGGAGCAACCCTCTCCGCGCTCCCCTGCCGGGGTGGAGAGGACCTGCTGCGGCGCCTCTTCGAGCCGCTGGGCTACCGCGTGTCGGCCGAGCCGCTGCCGCTGGACGAGACGCAGCCGGAGTGGGGAGCGAGCCCCTATTTCGCCGTCACGCTGACCGCAGAGGTTCGTCTCGCCGACCTGCTCGCGCACCTGTACGTGCTCATTCCCGTGCTGGACCGCGACAAGCATTATTGGGTCGGTGATGACGAGGTCGAGAAGCTCCTTCGCCGTGGAGAAGGGTGGCTCGGCGCCCATCCCGAGCGGGCGCTGATCGCGGAGCGGTATCTCAAGCGGCGGCGAAGTCTGGTCCGGGAGGCGCTCTCCCGCCTGATGGTGGAGGACGCACCGGAGGTTGAGGAAGGTGCGACCCCGGCCGCGGAGGCCGAAGCGGCCGCCGAGCGAGGCATCAGCCTGAATGAGCAGCGCATCGAAGCCGTGGTCGCTGCGCTGAAAGCGAGCGGCGCGCGCCGGGTCCTGGACCTCGGCTGCGGTGAAGGCCGGCTCATCCGCGCGCTCATGCCGGAGCGGCAGGTTGACACGATCGTGGGCTTAGACGTGTCCCACCGGGCGCTGGAGATCGCACGCGAGCGCCTCCACCTGGATCACCTCCCAACTGCCGACGAGGAGCGGATCCGCCTGCTGCATGGGTCGCTCACCTACCGCGACCCGCGCCTCTCCGGCTTCGACGCGGCGGCGGTGGTGGAGGTGATCGAGCACCTGGACCCGCCCCGCCTCGGCGCGTTCGAGCGGGTGCTCTTCGAGTTCGCGCAGCCGGGAACCGTCGTTCTTACCACTCCGAACCGGGAGTACAACGTCCGCTGGCCATCGCTCCCCACCGGGCAGTTCCGGCACGAGGACCACCGCTTCGAGTGGTCGCGCGGAGAGCTCGAGGCGTGGGCCCGGCGCACGGCGGAGCGCTTCGGATACGGGGTGCGGTTCGCGCCGGTCGGACCGGAAGATCCGGAGGTCGGCGCGCCGACGCAAATGGCGGTTTTCACCCGCCGGTGAAGCCACGGAGCGGAGCCGGCCCGGGCGGGCAGCTCAACGGCTGCGCGCCGCAGTCATCCCGCGAGGCCGCCCGCAGCACCGCCGCGGGAACCGTGCTCGCCACACTCGTCCCGGTGCACGGAGGCGCCTGCTCCCGATGTGACGAACGGCTTGCGGGGCCGGAGCGCGCTTCGCCGGGGCCGCCAGTGACCGGCACCCGACCCTCCGGCGGTATCCCCACCTGTCCGTGCCGGCCCGCTCCGCTTCGCACCCGGCGCGGCAATCCGCACGACGCTCACCCGGACCCGACACCTTGCACTCTCTCCGCGATTTCACGGCCCGCTGCCTGCGTGGGCTCCCTCACTTCCGCGGGAAGGCCCGGGTCGGCTCCCTGCTGCACCGGGCACTCGGAGCGGCCGGCGCCGGGGACGAGCACCGGACCGTGCGGATGTGGGACGGGACTCAGATGATCGTCGACCTTCGGGTCGAGATGGAGACCAGCTCCTTCTGGACCGGCGAATACGAATACGATGTGCTGCGGCGGCTCTGCTCGGTGCTCCGACCGGAAGATACCGTACTGGATGTGGGCGCCAACATCGGGTTCTTTTCCCTCGCCTTCGGGAAGCAGCTTCAGCGCCTCGGTGGAGGACGGGTGCACGCATTTGAGCCGGTTCCGGCCAACTTCGAGCGCCTTTGCGAGGTGGTGCGCCTCAATCGACTCGAGGAGGTCATC
>CAYQDT010000048.1:3008-10808 GCA_964416225.1 uncultured bacterium | reverse complement strand
CGGCCGCGGCGCCCAGCGCCCACTGGATCTGGCGGCGCCGCAGCGGGAACTCCGCCTGGACATGGATGTCGCTGCCGTGAACCTTCGCCAGCAGCGGCACGCCGCACAGCCGGGCGATGAGCGCGCCGACCACCACTTCCGGGAACGCCCACGTGGCGAGCAGCACGTCGAACGGGTACTCCCGGCGGATGCGCGCCACATGGGGGAGCAGCGCGGCCGCCATCTGGAGCGAATAGAGATCCCGCCCCACCCCCGGGGTGAGGACGTAGCGCGGATGCCAGGTCGGAATCCCCTGGACCTCCTCAAAATAGGGCGCTCTGGCGGGGCCCGCGCCGTGCCACAGCTTCACCGGAAACCACTGCATCGGCGCGATCACGCGCAGGTCGCAGCGCCGCGAGAGGGCGCGGAACTGCTGGAGATTGAACGTGCCGCGAACCGGATCTACTGAGCTTGGGAAATAGCTGGATAGGGCGAGGAGTTTCATCAGGAACCATCTCCGGCATGAGCCGCGGCGGGCTCTCCGTGCCGGTGCGGGGCAAGGAGGACGGATGGAGGAGAGAGGCGGGAGGACGGAACGGTCCGCTCCCGCGGCCTCGTCCGGCGGCCTCGTCCCGCGGCTGTTGCTGGTTCTTTCCCGGAGCGCCGCCCGGATAAACCACCTCCCACCCAACAGGGGATTGCCTCCACACCCGGCGAGTGCCGGCAGTGCGACCGGATGCTTCGTTGGGTGGTAGGGGTTTGAAAGGGAAGGGCCCGGGTAGTATCCGGGAGAAGGACCGGCACGAGGCCGCCGACGTTTCAGGCCGGCGAGCTGCCGGGAATGGGGTCGACGAGACCCCGCTGGAGGAGGAGCCTGTCCGTGAGCCGCGCGAGCGACTACGAAATCAATCTGGTAACGACGGATGCGGAGCTGCGCGCGCTGAAGCCGGAGTGGGAGCGCCTGTACGCCGTCAGCCGTCCGCTGAACCCGTTCCTGAGCTACGCCTGGACGGAGGCGTGCCGGGAGCAGTTCTGCCGGAGCTCCCGCCTCTTCATTCTCACCGCTTCACGCGCCGGGAAGGTGGCCGCCATCGCGCCGCTGCGGATGGA
Source organism: uncultured bacterium (assembly GCA_964416225.1). GTDB lineage: Bacteria > Armatimonadota > SYMT01 > SYMT01 > SYMT01 > CAYQDT01. Next base: position 9,719 of record CAYQDT010000048.1, on the reverse strand, counting down.
CCGGCAGGTGATCTTCCGCGTCTTACGCTTCATCGGGGACGGCCGGTCGGACTACCTGGGGTTCCTGGTGGACCCGGCAGAGGCCGGCGCCGGGCGGGCGCTCCTCGAGGCGCTGGCGCAGCGCTCCGGCCGGTGGGACCTGGCGGTGCTCCGGCAGCTCAGCGAGGTCTACTCCCCGCTGGCCGGCGCCGCTCTCCCGGACGGTCTGAAGGGGCACGGGGTCGAGGGGACGGTGGCGCCGTACCTGCGCAGCGAGCAAGGCTGGGAAGAGCTGTTGAAGACGGGTCCCGGCTGGCTGCGGCGGATGCAGAAGGCGGCGCGGCGCTGGGAGCGAGACGGTGGCACCGTGGAGCGGTATGTGGGCGCGGAAGCCGCGGCCCTCGCCGGCGCGGTGAGTGACGTCGAGGCGCGCTCCTGGAAGGGAGCGGAGGGCGTGGCGCGGTTCCAGCCCGGGAGGGACCAGGAGTTCCTGCGGAGAGTGCTGGCCGCTCTCGGCGCGGCGGGTGAGATGGAGCTCTGGCTGGCGCGGATGGAAGGCCGGCCCGTCGCCTTCGAGATCAACTTCCTGGCGCCCGAGCGGATCCGGCTGTACCAGGGCGCCTACGACGAGGCGTTTCGCAAGTACTCGCCCGGAGGGGTGCTGGACTTCCTCTCCATCGAGCGGGCGTGGAAGGCCGGCGCGCGGGAGTACGACTTCATGAGCGGCGATGAGCCGTATAAGGCGGAGCGCACGGATGCCACCCGGCCCATCCGCTACCGGGCCCTCTTTCCGGACGGCCCGCGCGGACAGCTCGCGTTCGCGCTGCTCATCGCGCCCCGGTGGCAGTTGAAGCAGCAGGCGGCGGCGCGGGTGGCCCATCAGCTCTGGGTGCAGTGGAAGAACCATCCGGCGCGCCTGCTGGCGGCGGGGCTCTCCGCGCTGCGACGCGCGCAACCCTGAATTGTCCGGGGACAAGACCGAGAAGGCAGAAGCTATGCAGCAAACGACCCTGGCATGTGTGATCGGCGACATGGACCTGGTTCGCCCTCTGGGGCTGGCCGGGATCCCGTGCGCCGTGGTGGCCAAACCGGGTGACCCCATCCGCTACTCCCGCCACACGCGGGACGTCCTGGAGTGGGCGGACCCGTGGCTGGAGGCGGAGGTGCTGATCGAGCGTCTCGTGGAGTGGGGGCGGCGCCAGGAGCGGAAGCCGATCCTCTTTTACGAAGAGGACCGGGACCTGCTGCTGATCTCCCGGAACCGGGAGCGGCTGGCGGAGGCCTTCCACTTCGTCGTGCCGGAGCGGGAGCTCGTGGAAGACCTGGTCGACAAGGCGCGCTTCACCGGGCTGGCGGAGCGGCTGGCTCTGCCGGTGCCCCAGACCCGCCGGCTGCGCTCCGGCTCGCTCGCGGACGCCGCCGTCGAGGAGCTCCGCTTCCCGCTCATCGTCAAGCCGCTCACCCGGCGGACGGCGTGCTGGGTGCCCCTCGCCGGCGGGAACAAGGCGCTGCGGGTAGACGATGCGGCGCAGTGGAGCGCGCTCCGCGAGAAGCTGCACTCCGCGGAGCTGGACGTCCTGATCCAGGAGCTGATCGAGGGTCCCGAGACGCGGATCGAGAGCTACCACGCCTACGTGACGGCGGAGGGCGAGATTGCCGGCGAGTTCACCGGGCGCAAGATCCGGACGCACCCGCGGGAGTATGGGTACAGCACCGCGCTGGAGATCACGGAGAGCGCCGACGTCGCGGAGCTGGGCCGGGAGCATGTCCGGCGGCTTCGCTTCACCGGCGTCGCCAAGTTCGACTTCAAGCGCGCCGCGGACGGCCGCCTCTACCTGCTGGAGGTAAACCCGCGCTTCAACCTCTGGCACCATCCGGCCGCGGTGGCGGGGATGAACCTTCCGGCGCTCGTGTACGCGGACCTGGCCGGCATTCCCCGGCCGGCCGCGGAGCGGGCGCGGGCCGGCGTCCGCTGGAGCTACGTCTGGTATGACGCGCTGGCGGCGCGCGAGTGGGGGGTTTCGCCCCTGGAATGGCTCCGCTGGACGGTCGCCTGTGAGGCGAAGTCGGCGTTCTCCCTCGACGATCCGCTGCCGTTTCTCCGCGGCGTGCTCTGGCGGAAGGTGGCGCGCCGTCTCACCGGCGCCTCCCGCCAGCCGGAGCTCATGCCGGAGAAGCTCCCCGCCTGACGCGCAAGGTGGGGCTCGCTCGCGGGGGAGAACCAGGGAAGGTTTCCCGCCCCCGGGGCGTCCGGATGGAATCCCGCGGCGGCGCAGGGGGTGCGGGCCCGGTCACCGCCGCGGATGAGCGCGCGGGACTCCACCGCGGGGTGCGCTGTGCGGGCCGGCGTGCGGTGGGGGAGGCGGCTGCGGTCCCGATATTCCGGACTCTCGGCGTCGAAAAGCCGTCCTCTTCTGGGTCGAGAACGAGATGCGCTACGGGATCATCGCGGACATCCATGGGAACCTGCAGGCCCTCGAGGTCGCGCTGGCGCGGCTGGAGCGCGCGGGGGTGGACGGCTACCTCTGTGCCGGCGACCTGGTAGGCTATGGAGCGCAGCCGAACGAATGCGTGGGGCGGGTGCGGGAGCTGGAAGCCGTGACCGTGGCGGGCAACCACGACCTGATCGCCCTGGAGCGGCTGCCGGACGACCAGTGTATCCCCCTGGCGCGCGAGAGCCTCGCCTGGACCCGCGCCACCCTCTCGCAAGAGACGCGGCGGTACCTCGCCGGCCTGCCCGCGACCGAGGACCCCGGCAGCGGAGTGCGGATGGCGCATGGCTCGTGGGAGGATCCCCGCTGCTACGTGACGCGCGCGGAGCACGCCGACCGGGAGCTCGCGCTCATCCGGGAGCTCGACCCCGCCTGCCGCGTGCTGGTTCTCGGCCACACACACCGGAGCTGGCTTTACGGCGGCGGGGCCGGCACCACGGAGATCCGCTTCGGTGAGCCGCTGGCGCTTCCAACCCTCCCGACCCTCCCGACCCTCCCGGCAGCGGGTCCGGTGCTGCTGAACCCGGGAAGCGTGGGCCAGTCCCGGGACCGGGAGCCCCGGGCAAGGTTCGCCCTGCTGGATACCGCGGCGGCAGGGTTCACATTATTTCCCTAGCCTTACGATACGGGGGCGGGCCAGCTCGCGCTCGCCCGGGCCGGCAGGCCCCGGCACTCCTGCCACCTCTATCCCTCCCTGCTGCGCCGCTGCGCAGGCCGGGTCCGGCGCCTGGCGCGGCGCGCGCTCGATCTGGCGCGGCCGCACGATTGAACCGGGTCGCCGAGACCTCCGGAACGGGTGCGTCGGCGAAGAGCGGAGCGGATGCCGAGACCGGGATGCAGGCGCCTCGGGGCGACCAGAATGTTGCGAGCCGCTCAAAAGCGCAGAGTTTTAATCATCTCTCCCACGCTTCGGAAGGAGGTGCTGCGGCTCCTTCCCCGCCAATCTTCACTCTCGGGACCCCGCCGCGGTTTTGGTTGAGAAACCCGGCTCCCCACCTGTCCCAACGGAGTTGAAGCATGCGCAGTTGTCCCGGAAAGCCACGCGTCGCACGCGGCTTTACCCTCATTGAGCTACTAGTAGTGATCGCAATCATTGCGATACTTGCGGCAATCCTCTTCCCCGTCTTCGCGCAGGCGCGAGAGGCGGCGCGAAAGGCCTCCTGCCTCTCCAACATGCGGCAGATCTCCACGGCCGAGCAGATGTACGTGCAGGACTTCGACCAGACCCATTCCTGGCTCTGGGGCTGGAGCCCCTCCTGGACGCCGTGGATGCAGCAGATCAATCCGTATGTGAAGAACGAGAAGGTCTGGCTTTGCCCGGACGACGCCCTGCCGCGCACGGGCGGCGGCGGCAAGTGCAGCGGAAAGACGTACACCACGTACAGCCAGAACTTCAGCTGGCCGTGGGACGGCAACTGGGGCCCCAGCGGCGCCAGCTTCCAGATGAGCCCGGCCGGCGGCTCCGACGCCTCCGTGACCAGCCCCGCATCCACCATCTTTGCCGCCGAGCGTCCGGGGCGCTCGCACTGCTTCAGCAGCACGGACTATCTGGAAGTGTTCTGGAACTACGGAGACTTCCGGGCGACCGGCGGCGGCTCCAACTACCACAGCGGCGGCGGCAATTACGTCTTCTGCGACGGTCACGTGAAATGGATGCGGCTGGAGCAGACGACGCAGGCCCAGGGCACTCAGGTCAACGGCAAGCCCTCGGGGTGGACCGGCCCGTGGCCCAACGGCATGTGGGACAAGCGGCAGTAAGGTCCGCGCACCCCAGGAGAAGCGTGCGGGCGGGGCAGGATCCGGCGGATCCGCTCCGCCCGCGCGGCGCCTCCGCCAGTACGGGGACGGTACGCCTCGAGACCCGAGGCCCGAGCCGCGAGGTCCGGAGCAAAAAAGACGCCCGCCGGAGTGCTCCGGCGGGCGAATTCGCTACGAAAGGAGGTGAAAATGAGGTTTCACGCTGGGGCCATTGTAGCAGGTGGACTTTCGCAATGCAATGGGTCATCACAGTTTTTTATTTCGTACGAAGCGACCAAGGACCCGCCCGTTCTACCGGCAAGGGCGCGGAAATTCCGGAACTTGACGGAATTGTGACGGCGTATCAGTAGGTGGCGTGGAGAAAGCCTGCCCGCTTGGGCACCGGGCGAGCCGCGCCGCTCTTCATCCATTCAGCTCTGCGGTCGCTTTCCAGCCGGACTTTCCAGGCGGACTTTCCAGCCGGTTTTCCAGCGGGGGGCGGTCGCACCGACGGAGGTCGTATTTATGCCCCCTGCCATTCGCGCGGAAGGCCTGACCAAGCGCTTCTTCCAGCGTGGCGAAGTGGTGGCGGTGGATCACCTGGACCTGGAAGTTGCCGAAGGCGAGATCTTCGGCTTCCTGGGACCGAACGGTGCCGGAAAAACCACCACCATCAAGATGCTCCTGGGATTGATCTTCCCCGACGAAGGGAAGGCGGAAGTGCTGGGCTACCCGGCGGGCGACCAGGAAATGCGCCGCCAGGTGAGCTACCTTCCCGAGAACCCGTACTTCTACGACCACCTCACCGGCGGTGAGCTGCTGGACTTCTACGGCCGGCTCTTCGGTATTCCGAGCGACGAGCGGAAGAAGCGGGTGGACTCGCTGATGGATCTGGTCGGCCTTCGGAACGACAAGGCCAAGCAGATCAAGCAGTATTCCAAGGGGATGACCCAGCGCATCGGCATCGCCCAGGCGCTGATCAACGATCCCAAGGTCCTGATCTTCGATGAGCCGACGTCCGGCCTAGACCCGGTGGCCCACATCGAGATCCGCAACCTGATCGAGTCGCTTCGCGATCAGGGAAAGACGATCTTTCTCTCCAGCCACCAGCTCTCCGACGTCGAGCTCGTCTGCGACCGCATCACGATCATGAACTTCGGCAAGCTGGTGAAAGCCGGCCGGGTGGAAGATCTGGTGGCCGAGGGGCGGACCGAAGTGACGGCGACGGCCGTTCCGGCGGAGATCGCGGCGCAGCTCCGCGCGCTGGCCACCGAAGTGGAAAGCTCCGGCGACCGGCTCGTGGCGACGATCCCGAGCGAGGTGGGCGTGAATGACGTGGTGGACCTGATCCGCAGCGCGAACGGCAACGTGGTCTCCGTGATCCCGCTCAAGCGCACCCTGGAGGAGATCTTCGTCGAGACGGTAGGACTGGCGGGTCCGCATCGCCGCATCGGCACGATGAACCAGTTGACGAAGGACAAAGAGAAATGAATACCTGGGTCATTGCGCGCAACACTTTTGGCGATGCGCTGCGCAAGCGCGTGCTGCTGATCTTTCTCCTGCTGGCCTTCGTGATGCTGGCGCTGGCGCTGCTGCTGAACTACTTCACGCAGCGCGAGCAGGGCACCATCTTCAAGTCCGCTCAGCTCACGATCATCCTGATCTTCGGCGCCCTGATCGCCATCACCACGGCGGTCTTCCTGATACCCAACGAGATCGAGCGCCGGACGATCTACTCGATATTATCCAAACCGATCCAGCGCTGGGAGTTCTTCCTCGGTAAGTTCCTCGGCGGCGCGCTCACGGTCGGGTTCATGGTCGGGCTGATGAGCATCGCGCTGATGCTGGTCCTCTTCGTTCTCGCGGCCAAGCCGCCCCAGGGGACCGCGGACATTGCCGAGCAGACGCAGCAGGCCATCAACGTGGCGGACTGGATGCGGCGCGGCGGCGCGGAGATCATGCTCGTCCTGCGCGGATCGCTGGTCATCTACTTCCAGCTGGTGATCGTCACCGCCATCGCGACGACGCTCTCCCTGTTCCTGACGCCCACGGTGAACTTCTCGGTCACCGCGTTCATCTGGATCGTCGGGAGCCTCCAGACGCTGCTCACCGCCTTTGCGAACGGCAACAAGGAAGGCTTCTTCCTGATCCCGTGGCTGGCGAAGCTGTTCTACTACCTGGTGCCGCACTTCGAGGACTTCAACATCATGGGCAGCCTCGTGCACCCGGAAGTCCCCATCCCGCTCAACCAGTGGATGTACGCGGCCGAGGTGAGCCTCTACGGAGTGCTCTACGGCCTGATGATCCTGATGCTGGGCGTGCTGGCCTTCGATAAGAAGGAGGTGTGAGATGATGAAGCAGGCCCAGCGGAAGCTGGTGGTGGTACTGCTCGGGGTCTTCCTGCTCGCCAGCGCCCTCTTCACGGAGATCCTGGCGCCGGGTCACGCCGCCTACTTCAAGGCCGCCACGACGAAGTCCACCGGCGACCTGTACGATCTCAGCG
>CAYQDT010000048.1:0-2998 GCA_964416225.1 uncultured bacterium | reverse complement strand
CGAAGCTGGCGGGCTCGGCGTTCCAGACGCTGCTCCCGACCTTTCTCGGCGTCCGGGAGGTGCTGGCGTCCATCATGTGGGTGCGCGCGGACGACTACTTCCACCGCGGCCAGTACCGGCCGATCCTGACCATGGTCCACGAGATCACGGCGATCGACCCGCACCAGCTCGACGTGTACGCGACCGGCGCCTGGCACATGGCCTACAACTTCATGGACAAGCGCCTCATCGAGGACGGGGTCGACTTCCTGCAGGAGGGCTGCAACAACAATCCCTCCGTGTATGACCTCTTCTTCGAGCGCGGCTACATGCACTACGACAAGACGCGCAACTTCCCGGCCGCGGTCACCGCGTACCGCGAAGCGACGGAGAAGGGGACCACCACCGGGTCCGCCACCCCTCCCGCGTACGTCCGCCACCAGCTCGCCCACGCCATGGAGAAGATGGGGGACATCGACCAGGCCGTCACCCAGTGGAAGGAAAACGTGGCGAAGAGCGAGGCGGAGCTGAAGTCGATGAAGGACCCGTTCGCGCCGGCGGGCCCGAATCTCCAGGCCGCACTGCACAACCTCTACATCACGCAGCGGCGGCTGAACGAGCGCCTCGCCTCCCTCGCGGAGCGGGACGGCAACCGGGACGCGGCCCTCAAGCGCCGTGAGGCGAACGTGGAGCTCGCGAAGGACTGGCTGAAGCGGTTCCCCGGCTACACGGACGTCACGCGGGACCTCAACGACCAGGAGACCCAGGTGGAGCGGCTCCGGAGCGGGAAGCTGAACCCCGCGCCGCCGACCGATCTGGACCTCCATTTCACGGTCACCCGGCTGGCGCCGCGGCTGCTGGAGATCAAGGGGACCGTGAACGCGCTGGATCTCTCTCGGGTCCACGTCCAGATCCAGGACAAGGACTACAACACGATCCGCAGGCGGGGCTTCGACTACAAAATGGCGAACGGCACCCTGGAGTGGGACAACGTCTCCGTCCGGCAGGGCCGGTTTACCCACCAGCTCAAGCTGAACAAGGACCCGGCCGAAATGGACCGGAATCCGGAAGAGATCTACCCGCTGAAGTCGCAGCAATACGTGATCAGCGTGAGCTATGATCCGCGAACGCAGGCCGCCTTCATCCAGGACCGGTACGGCTGGAACGGCGAGGGGCTGACGGCGAAGGGCGACATGCTGAAGGTCGACCCGGAGCACGCCGGCATCCTCGGCGGGAAGCGGTTTCCGCTGCGGTCGGTGGAGAAGAGCATCACCATCAGCCGCGACGACATCATGGGGAGCGGGACCAAGACCCTCTACAAAGGGTAGCGGCCAGATCAGGGATAGGCTCCGGCGCCCCCATACGCTATAATGGGGGCACCAGTGTTCCACGGGCCCGGGCGGTTGAGCCGGCGCTGCTCTCCCCGAGGCCCGTACAATCGGGGCCCAGGCCCCACCGTCGGCCGGCGCTTCACCGTGCCGGCCGGGCGTGTCCGGACCAGGTCCTGTCCAATTCGACGTCTACGAACTCCGTCAGGGCGGAAGCAGCAGCGGTAAGTAGAATAGGATGTGAGGCAGATCGCCTGGTCCGAGCGTCCGGACCGAGTGACGCCGCTTCGCCCGACGCGGGCGGATGCCGTGGAGGAGGACGAGCCATGTGCCCGTCCTCCTCTTTCTGGTTCTCCCGGGTCTTGCACCGGCCCGGCGTGGGGGGAACCGCACGTCCGCCCGGCGGCCCAGACGGTGGCGCGCGACCGCGAGCCGAGGCAGCTCGACGAGGGGACGTGGAGACCGAGACCGGTTATCGGGCGCCGGGCAGCCGGGAGGCGCCTGCCGGGCCGCCGCTCGCCCGGGAATGACGAGCCTCAACGCGGACCACTCACCGATGGCCTACCTCTCGCTCTATCGCAAATACCGCTCGCAGAGCTTTGAAGAGGTGTCCGGGCAGGACCACGTCACCCGGACCCTTCAGAACGCCATCCGCACCGGGCGGGTTGCCCACGCCTACCTCTTTTGCGGGCCGCGGGGAACGGGGAAGACTTCCACGGCCCGCCTGCTGGCGAAGGCGCTCAACTGCCAGGGTGCGACGGAGCCCACGCCGGAGCCGTGCAACGGCTGCGGCGCCTGCACGCAGATCACCGCGGGGAGCTTCCTGGACCTGCGGGAGATCGACGCGGCCTCGAACCGCGGCATCGACGAGATGCGGGACCTCCGGGACAACGTGGCGTACACGCCCGCCGAGGGCCGGTTCAAGGTCTACGTCATCGACGAGGCCCACCAGCTCACCATGGAGGCTTTCAACGCGCTCCTGAAAACGCTGGAAGAGCCGCCCGCGCACGTGGTCTTCATCCTGGCCACCACGGAGGCGCACAAGATCCCCGCCACGATCATCTCCCGCTGCCAGCGCTTCGAGTTCCGCCGCGCCTCGGTGGAGCAGCTCCGGGAGCGGGTCCGCTTCGTGGCGGAGAGCGAGGGCGCAGGGATCGATCCGGGAGCGCTCGACCTGATCGCACGGGACGCGAACGGCGGCTGGCGGGACGCGCTGAGCCTGCTGGAGCAGGTGCTTGCCTTTTCGGATGGCACGGTGACGGCGAAGGACGTCTATACCGTCCTCGGCACGGTGGAGGCGGGAACGCTCCACGACCTGGCCGCCCACATCCACGCCGGCGACGGCGCGCAGGTCTGGCGCCTGCTGGAGGAGCTGATCGCCTCCGGAAAGGATCCCCGCCAGCTCCTGCGAGATCTGACCGCCCATTTCCGGGCGCTCATGCTGACCGGCTCCGGCTGCCCGCCCGCGGCCAGCGCGGAGGACACGGCGCGACTCACCGCGCAGGCCCGCGAGTTCGGCCTGAGCCGGCTGATCGCCGCCATCGAGCTCCTCGCGCAGACGGAGCGGGAAGCCCGCTGGAGCGAGCAGCCGCGGCTGCTGGTGGAGCTCGCCGTGGCCCGGCTCATGCAGCCGCCCCGGACCGGCCGGCTGGAGGTGGAGCCGGACTCAGCGCCGCGGCCGGAGCCCCGAC
>CAYQDT010000047.1:0-10859 GCA_964416225.1 uncultured bacterium | reverse complement strand
CACCGTGGACCAGGACTTCGGCGTGCACCGCCAGCTCTTCCTGACCGAGCAGGGCTATCGCTATGAAATCCTGGACGCCGATGCGCTCGTCAGCGATGCGGAGCTGGAGGCCGTGGGTGCCAAGCTGATCGGGTGACGGACGGCCGCGCGGCCAGTTTCCCGCCGGCTTCATCCCCCGCGGCGCCTGGAAGCAGGTGCTGTCTTGCGGGCGGTCTGCCTGCCTCGCAGGCCGTCCTGCTCCGGCCGCCGTTCCAGGCCGCTGCGGCGAAAGCTACTCCGGACGGACCACCCACACCGCAGCGGGGAGGACCCGGATCTCTACGGGCGTGCGGCCGGCGTAATCGCCATCCAGCTGCACGGATGCGGAGGGACGGCATTCGACGCGGACTGACCGCGCCTGGTAATACGCGAAGTGCGGGTCCTGCAGGTGGCAGCGGAGCAGCACGCGCAACAACTGGGAGATAAACCCCAGCTTGGACCGCTCCCGGAAGAGGCATAGGTCCAGCTTCCCGTCCGAGAGGCTCGCCAGCGAAGCAATCTGCACCGAGCCCCCGTAGCTGGCGGCATTGGCAATCACCAGCATCAGCCCGCGTGCGACGATGGCCCGGCCGTCGTCCAGTGTGAGGCGGTAGCGAAGCGTCTCCGGCAGCGTGGTCAGCGCGCGGAGTGCGCTCAAGACGTAAGCGGGCGCCCCCAACAGGTCCTTGACATTCGGGGGGACCTCCTTCACCGCTTCCGCGTCGAAGCCGATGCCCGCCATCAGGCAAAAGCGACGCCCGCTGCACCAGCCGAGATCCATCGGCTGCGGCCGTCCGTCCCGCAGGATTGCGCATGCCGCAGGTACGTCGTTGAGGGGAATCTTCAGCTCGAGGGCCAGCACGTTCGCGGTGCCAAGCGGGATGATCCCCAGCGGGGTATGCGCCGGAAGACCGTTCACCACCTCGTTGATGGTCCCGTCGCCGCCCGCCGCGACGCAGAGGTCGAACTCGCCCGGCCGCAGCGCTGCCGCGAATCGCTCCGCATCACCGCGGCCATGGGTTTCCCGGACGGTCAACTCGGAACACCAGTCCGCGAGGCACGCTTCGATCTGGGGCAGGGCGCTGCCGGGGCGAGACTGGCCCGCCACCGGATTCAGGATCAGACAAAGCTTCACAGGCGCAGCATTCTCCAGGCGGACAGGTAATGAGAGAGGGGCTTGCCGGGCTGGTGGACCGGCACACAGGTAGATATACCCCGAATGGAGAAGCCATCTGCGACCCGGCCCTGGGCGGTTCGGCCCGCTCCATGCGCCGTGAGAGCCGTTCCGCGGGTGACGGAACCGGAGCGGCGTGATACATTAACAAGAACTTGAGTGAGCCTTTAAGTCGGTCCGGCGAGACTGACAAGGACCCACTGCGATACTTCGGCGCCGCACCGGTTGCGGCGGCGGCCTGTCACAGCGCGCCTCCTTGTCCCTGCGGACCGGGGGCCGTTTTTGTTATGTCCGCCCGCACCACCCATTCCGTGGGAGTGATGACCGCCGACGATATTCGCCGCGCGCTCACCCGCATTGCCCACGAGATCATCGAGAAGAACCGGGGGGCCCAGGGATTGGTCCTCCTGGGAATCCAGCGCCGCGGCGCACCCCTGGCCCTGCGGCTGCAGGCGCTGATCCGCCAGATCGAGCGGGTGGAGGTGCCCACGGGGGCGCTGGACATCACCCTCTACCGGGACGACGTTCTCCAGGGCGCCCACGAAGTGCGTTCGACGCAGGTTCCCGTGGACATGACCGCCCGCAGCGTGGTGCTGGTGGATGATGTCTTCTTCACGGGCCGAACGGCACGGGCCGCGCTGGACGCCGTGATGGACCTCGGCCGGCCCTCCTCGATCCAGCTCGCGGTGCTGGTGGACCGCGGGCACCGGGAACTGCCGATCCGCCCGGACTATGTGGGTAAGAATCTGCCGACCGCGCGCCGCGAGCACGTTCGCCTGCGCCTGCAGGAAACGGACGGCGAGGATGCCGTTCACATCGAAAAGCCGGATCAGGAATGAGAGCCGTGGAGACCCTTTCCAGCATGGAACGTGCGACGGATGGCGGCGGAGCCCCGGCGCTGGTGAGCGGAACGCTCCGGCGGAAGGACGTGCTCGGCCTCCAGGACCTGGACCGCGACGAGATCGAGGCCGTGCTGCGGAATGCCGCGGCGATGAAAGCGATCATGGCGCGCCCGATCAAGAAGGTGCCCACCCTCCGGGGGAAGTCGATCGTCACGCTCTTCTATGAGAATTCCACCCGGACCCGGGCCTCCTTTGAGCTCGCGGCGAAGGTGATGTCCGCGGACGCCATCAACATCTCCGCTTCGTCCAGCAGCGTGTCCAAGGGGGAGTCGCTGAAGGACACCGCGCTGACGCTGGAAGCAATGGGGATGGACCTGCTGGTCATCCGTCATCCGCTGTCCGGCGCGGCGGAGTACGTGGCCCGGACGGTGAGTATTCCCGTGATCAACGCCGGCGATGGGACCCACGAGCACCCGAGCCAGGGCCTCCTGGACCTGTTCACCCTGCGGGAGGTCAAGGGAAGCCTCGAGGGGCTGAAGGTACTGATCGTCGGGGACATCACGCACAGCCGGGTGGCCCGGTCAAACATCTGGGGCCTGCTGAAGCTGGGCGCTGAGGTGCGGGTATGCGGGCCGTCCACCCTGCTGCCCGCGGGAATCGAGCGGCTTGGCGCGCGGGTGTACGAGAAGCTGGATGAGGCGATCGAAGGGGTGGATGTCGTCAACGTGCTGCGAATTCAGCTCGAGCGCCAGGCGAGCGGACTCTTTCCCACTCTCCGGGAATACAGCGAACGGTTTGGGATCCACCCCGGGCGGCTGGAGCGCGCCGCGCCGGACGTGACGGTGATGCACCCCGGCCCGATGAACCGCGGGCTGGAAATCAGCGCCGAGGTGGCGGACGCCGGTTACAGCGTTATTACCACGCAGGTGGCAAATGGAGTCGCGGTGCGAATGGCGCTCCTGTACCTGCTGCTGGGCGGCGGGGCAGCGCAGTCGCCACCGAATCCCGGAGCGTGATCCGGTGGGATCCGCCGCTCCCGAGGGTGGGTGTCGGTGGCGCGGCGCCGAGGAGACGGGTTGAAGGGCAGGACGGGCTGAGGAAGCGGGACACGGTATGGCACTGCTGATCAAAGGGGGCCGGGTGATCGACCCCGCTCAAAATCTCGACCGGGAAGCGGATCTCTTGATCGTTGACGGACGCGTGGCGGCGATCGAAAGTGGGCTGTCGGCGGGCGGGCATGAAGTGCTTGACGCGCGGGACCGGGTGGTCTGCCCAGGCTTCATCGATGTGCACGTTCACCTCCGCGAGCCGGGACAGGAGTATAAGGAGACGATCGCGACCGGCACCCGGTCCGCGGCTGCGGGGGGCTTCGCGCATGTCTGCTGCATGCCGAACACAGAGCCGGCCATCGATGACCCGTCCGTCGTGCAGCTCATCCAGGACAAGACGGCGCAGGCGGTAGGGGTGAAGGTCCATGTTTTCGCCGCGATGACGAAGGCGAACGCGGGGAAGGAGCTGGCCGAGATGGGCCGGCTCTCCGCGGCCGGATCGGCCCTTTTCTCGGATGACGCGTTTCCGATCCAGAACACCGAGCTGATGCGGCGGGCGATGGAGTACGCGCGGCAGCTCCACCGGGGCGTCGCCCTCCACTGTGAAGACAAGTCGCTGGCAGGGGACGGGGTGATGAATGAGGGGCCCGTCTCCACGATGCTCGGCCTGAAGGGCATCCCCAACGCGGCGGAAGACGTGATGGTGGCGCGGAACATCGAGCTGTGCCGGCTCACCGGCGTGCGGCTGCACATCTGCCACGTCTCCACGCGGGTCTCGGTGGACCTCGTGCGCCGCGCGAAAGCGGACGGCCTGCCCGTCACGGCCGAGGGCTGCCCGCACCACTTCTGCCTGACGGATGAAGCATGCGCGGGATACAACACGCAGGCCAAGGTGAACCCCCCGCTGCGTGGCAAGGACGACGTCGCGGCGGTGCTGGAAGGGCTTGCGGACGGGACGCTCGACTGCGTCGCCACGGACCACGCGCCGCATGCGATCCAGGAAAAGGACTGCGAGTTCGACCGCGCGCCATTCGGCATGGTCGGGCTGGAGACCGTCGTGCCGCTCACGCTGGATAAGCTCGTCCACGAGGGAGTGCTCCCGCTCTCCGAGGCGATCGCGAAGCTGAGTCTTCACCCGGCCCGGGTGCTCCTCGGCGACGGCCACCACCTGCCGCCCGGGGTGGACCCGCGGATCGGCACCCTGCGCGAGGGCGCGCCCGGCGACGTGACGGTGCTGGACCTCGACCGGAAGTACGTGGTTGAGCCGGACAAGCTTCAGAGCCGCAGCAAGAACACCCCGTTCACCGGATGGGAGCTGCGCGGCGCGGCCGTCGCCACCATCGTGGACGGCCGGATCGTGATGCACGACGGCACGATTGCTCATTAATCGCACCACACGGCGGATCATATTCTCATGCAGAGCTTGCTAGTACTTGAAGATGGCTCGGTGTTCTCCGGCCAGGCGATCGGCGCACCCGGCACGACGCTGGGAGAGGTGGTATTCAGCACCTCGATGACCGGCTACCAGGAAATGCTGACCGACCCCTCGTATGCGGGTCAGCTCCTCACGCTGACGTATCCGCTCATCGGCAACTACGGGGTGACGGAAGCCGATCTGGAATCCCGCGGCGTGCAGGTGGCCGGATTCATCGTCAAACAGCTCTGCGAGGCGCCCAGCAACTGGCGCAGCGGGGAAGGCCTCCAGGCGTTCTTGCAGCGGAACGAAATTGTCGGGATCCAGGGCATCGACACCCGCGCCCTCACCCGGCGCCTGCGCTCGCATGGCGTGATGATGGGGCTGATTACCTCAGAACTCGGGCCCGAAGAGGCGATCGGCCGACTCCGGGCGGCTCCGGCCTATTCCGCCGTGGACTACGTGCGTCGGGTCACCACGCCGGAGCCGTACACCTGGGATGCGGCTGGGACTCCGCCCCGCGGGAAGGTGCTGGACGTGGCCCTCCTGGACTGCGGCGTGAAGCACAACATCCTCCGCTCGCTGGCGGAATTCGGCGTCCGGACCACCGTCTTCCCATGCACCACGCCGGCGGCGCAGATCCTGGAGCGCAACCCGGACGGGATCGCCTTCTCCCCTGGCCCGGGCGACCCGAAGCACCTGGCGGAGGTGGTCCGCACCGCGCGCACCCTGATTGACACGGGCAAGCCGACGTTTGGGATCTGCCTCGGGAACCAGATCGTCGGCAAGGCGTTCGGCGCGGACACCTTCAAGCTGCCGTTCGGGCACCGCGGCGGGAATCACCCGGTGAAGGACCTGGAGACCGGCCGCGTCTATATCACCAGCCAGAACCACGGCTACGCGGTGAACCCGGACGGCCTGGAGCGAAGTGGTCTTGAGATCACCCACGTCAATCTGAACGATGGCACGGTTGAGGGGCTGCGCCACCGGGAGCTGCCGCTGTTCACCATTCAGTACCATCCGGAGGCGAATCCTGGGCCGCGGGACAGCCACTATCTCTTCGAGCGTTTTGTTGCGGCGATGGAGCAGGGGTGACCGCCGAGCAGCCCGCAAATGCTTCCCGCGGCGAACTCCGCCGAAAACGGCGCCGTCGCTCCGGCCCCGCGGACGGGGGGCACCGGCCCGGGAAGGCGGCGGGCTGGCTCAACCGGTGCGCCGCGGTAGCCGTCGCGCTGGGGGTGGGCCTGTGGGTGGTTGCGACGCGTGGCTACTACGTGCCATCCGGTTCGATGGAGCCCTCGCTGAGGGAAGGGGACCAGTTTTGCGCGGACGTGCTCTTCGCAGCGCGCCGGAGCCCGAGGCGCGGCGAGATCTGGGTGTTGAGCAATCCGCACGTGGACGAGAACGGACCGACCCTGGTGAAGCGGGTGATCGGGCTGCCCGGCGAGGTGGTCGAGGTGAGGGCGGGTCACGTCTGGATCGACGGGCGCGCGCTTCACGAAGGCTACTGTAAGGAAGCGCCGGCCTACACGACAGCGCCGCGTCGCCTGGGCGCCGGCCGGTACTGGGTGCTGGGAGATAACCGGAACGACAGCGAAGACAGCCATGTGTGGGGCCCCCTGGACCGGGAGCGCTTCATCGGACGAGCTTTCTTCCGGTACGCGCCGCTGAACCGGATCGGGGCGCTGTAGACGCGGCGCAGCCCGGCGGCCGCCCGGCGACGGTGTGGAAGACCGGAAAATCGGGATGACGGTGAGGGATGCAACCGGCTCCCGCTTCTTAATACTGGATCTCATGTCCGCGCCCGGCGCGGTCTTCAATAACATCGAAGAGAATGCCTAAGTACCCCGACATCAAGAAGGTAATGGTTATCGGCTCCGGGCCGATCATCATCGGCCAGGCGGCCGAGTTCGATTATGCCGGCACCCAGGCCTGCCAGTCCCTCCGTGAGGAGGGCTGTGAGGTGGTCCTGATCAACTCCAATCCCGCCACCATCATGACGGACACGGAGATGGCGGACCGCGTCTACATCGAGCCGCTCACCGTCGAGTTCGCGGAGCGCGTCATCGCCCGGGAGCGGCCGGACGGACTGGCGCCCGGCCTGGGCGGACAGACCGGTCTGAACCTGGCGACCAAGCTGGCCGCGCAGGGCATCCTGGACAAATATGACGTCCGGCTCCTTGGAACCCCCTTGAAGTCCATTCGGATGGCGGAGGACCGGGAGGAATTCCGTGCGCTCATGAACCGGATCGGGGAGCCGGTACCGGAGAGCTGGATTATTGAAGGGGTGGAGCAGCTTCATGACCTGGCTTCCCGTGAGGGGCTGCCGTATCCGCTGATCATCCGGCCCGCCTATACGCTGGGCGGCACGGGAGGCGGCATCGCGGCAAACGCCGACGAGCTGGTCGAGATCGGCTCACTGGGACTGAAGCTCTCCATGCGCCACCAGATCCTCGTCGAGCGGTACCTCGTCGGCTGGAAAGAGGTGGAGTATGAGGTGATGCGGGACGGAGCGGACACCTGCATCACCATCTGCAACATGGAGAACTTCGACCCGATGGGAATCCATACGGGGGACTCCATCGTAGTGGCTCCCAGCCAGACGCTGTCGGACAAGGAGTACCAGATGCTCCGGTCCGCGTCCCTGAAGATCATCCGCGCGCTCGGTATCGAGGGCGGCTGCAACGTTCAGCTCGCGCTCGACCCGAAAAGCTTCCAGTACTACGTGATCGAGGTGAACCCCCGGGTGAGCCGCTCCTCCGCGCTCGCTTCCAAGGCCACCGGCTATCCGATTGCGCGGGTTTCGGCAAAGATCTGCATCGGCCTGCGCCTCGACGAGATCGAGAACGCCGTCACGAAGAAGACGCTCGCATGCTTCGAGCCGGCGTTGGACTACTGCGTGGTGAAGATTCCCCGCTGGCCGTTCGACAAGTTCAAGACCGCGGACCGGACGATCGGGACCCAGATGAAGGCGACCGGCGAAGTCATGGCGATTGGCCGGACGTTCGAGTCGGCCCTCTTGAAGGCCGTTCGGTCGCTGGAGGTGGGAGTACACGGGCTCCGGACCAAGGACGCGCACTCCTGGAGTGAGATGGAGCTGGAGGTTGCCCTCCGGAAGGCCACCGACGAGCGGCTGTTCGCGGTGGCGGAGGCATTCCGGCGCGGCTGGGAAATCCGCGAAGTCCAGCTTCTCGCCAACGTCGATCCGTGGTTCCTGGTCAAAGTTCGGGACCTGGTGCGCCTGGAGGAGCAGTTCCAGGGACGGAGGGCGAGCGACGATTCGGCGTTCATCCGCGACCTGGAGGCTGCGAAGCGCTGCGGGCTCTCCGATCGCACGCTCGCGGAGCGGTGCGGCACGAGCGAGGCGGAGATCCGGGAACTCCGCTGGCGGAACGGTATCCGGCCCGTCTACAAGATGGTGGATACCTGCGCGGCAGAGTTCGAGTCCTCCACCCCGTACTTCTATAGCACCTATGAGGCGGAAGACGAGGCCGCGCCCGTCGCCCTCCGGCCGGCCGGAGACCTCGCCGCCGCCGGCGAGCCGGCATCCGCGAAAGCAGCCAAGAAGAAGGTCATCGTCATCGGCTCCGGACCGATCCGGATCGGACAGGGGATCGAGTTCGATTACTGCACGGTTCACGGCGTGTGGGCGCTTCGCGAAGCGGGCTACGAAGCGATCGTCATCAACAACAATCCGGAGACCGTCTCAACCGACTTCGATACCTCAGACAAGCTCTATTTCGAGCCGCTCACGGTGGAGAACGTCCTGGCGTTGATCGCGGAGGAGCAGCCGGAAGGCGTCATCGTTCAGTTCGGTGGGCAGACGGCCATCAACCTGGCCGAGCCGCTGCACCGCGCCGGGGTTTCCATCCTGGGCTCCTCGTTCGAAAGCATCGACCTCGCCGAAGACCGGGACAAGTTCGAGCTGCTGCTGCGCGACCTGGATATTCCGAAGCCGCCCGGGCGCGCGGTCCGGTCGATCGAGGCCGCCATCGAGGTGGCCGAAGAGGTCGGCTACCCGGTCCTGGTCCGGCCCTCCTACGTGCTTGGGGGCCGCGCAATGGAAATCGTCCACAATCGCGAGGACTTGCTCAGCTACATGCATTACGTGGTTGAAGTCAGCCCGGATGCGCCGATCCTCGTCGACAAGTACGTCCTCGGCAAAGAGGCAGAGGTCGACGTGATTGGGGATGGAGTGGACTGTCTTATTCCCGGCATCATGGAGCACATCGAGCGTGCCGGCGTCCACAGCGGTGACTCAATGGCGGTGTTCCCGCCCCAGTCGCTCTCGCAGACGGTCCAGGACAAGATGGTGGACTACGCCATTCGGGTTGCGCGGGCCTTGAAGATCGTCGGACTGATGAACATCCAGTTCGTGGTGGACGGCGACGAGGTCTACATCCTGGAGGTGAACCCGCGCTCCAGCCGGACCGTTCCGTATCTCTCCAAGATCACGGGCGTGCCGATGGTTCAGGTAGCCACCCGCTGCATGTTGGGCCACAAGCTGAGCGACATGGGGTACCGGACCGGCCTGTATGCCGGCGGCGCCGAGCGGCCCGTACACCACGTCTCCGTGAAGGCGCCGGTCTTCAGCTTCGCCAAGCTCACCAAGGTGGACGTGAACCTCGGTCCGGAAATGAAGTCGACCGGTGAGATCATGGGAACCGACTTCGACTATCCACGGGCGCTCTACAAGGCGATGATCGCCAGCGGAGTGGACGTACCGCGGCAGGGCGCGATCATCGCCACCATCTCCGATCCGGACAAGCAGGAGGCGCTGCCGCTGCTTCGTCGCTACGAGGCCCTGGGCTACAAGCTGTACGCCACCTCCGGTACGGCTCGCTTTCTGCGCCAGAACGGCATCGACGCGGAAGAGGCGAACAAGATCCGCGAGGGCGGCCGGACGCTGATCTCACTGATTCAGGAAGGAAAGGTCTGCCTGCTGATCAACACCGTCTCCCGCAACAAGCTCTCGGAGCGGGAAGCGCAGCTCCTTCGGCGGGCGGCCGTGGAGAACGGGCTGCCGTGTCTCACCAGCCTGGACACCGCGGCGGCACTCGTGGAGGCGTTGGAGACGCGGAAGAACGGCGCCGCCGAAGAGGCGAAGCCGCACTGCCGCACGATCGATGAGTACTGCGCGGGGCTGGCGGAGGCCTCCCGGTCGTAGCGGCGGCCCCCGGGAAGGGAACTGGTCAAGCAACAGAGAGCGGGGGATGGCGGTCGGCCATCCCCCGCTCTCTGTTGCTTGGAGGCCCAGCGGCGGATTACGGCTGGGCGACGCTCATCTGGCTGCGAAGCTGCTGGAGCGCGCTGCGCTCGAGGCGGCTGATGTGCATCTGCGACAGGCCGAGCTCGTCTGCGACCTCCTGCTGGCTGAAGCCTTCGAAGAACCGCCGGCGGAGGATCTTTTGCTTGCGCTCGTCCAGAGCCGCGAGCGCCGTCTGGAGCGGTGCATTCTCCACCACGCCCTCCATTTCCGGGTCCGGCCGGCCGACCGTCTCGCCGAGCGCAAGCGAGTCGTTGCCGTCTTCCATCTCCCGGCGCTCTTCCAGACGCTGGGTCTGGTACGCCCGATACATCTCCATCGCCTGAACGAGGTCTTCTTCCGAGATGTTGAACGCCGCGGCCATCTCACTCATGGAGGGCTCCCGCTGCAGCTTGCGGTAGAGCTCATCTTCCATCCGGTGCAGGTTGGCGGCGATCTCTTGAAGGTAGCGCGGGACCTTGATGCTCCAGGTCCGATCTCGGAAATAGCGCTTAATCTCGCCGACCATGCAGTGGACGGCGTAAGTGCTGAACTTGGTCTCGTGGGATGGGTCGAACCGGTCCAGCGCGCCGATCAGCGCGATCCATGCGGATTGGACCAGGTCCTCAACTGGAACGCCCGGGCGGGCGAACTTGTGGGCCAACGAGCGGACCAGGGCTTCGTGCCGCTCGATAATCGTCGCCCGGAGCCGCGGACTCTTGTCGGTCACGTAGAGCTGCAGGAGCTCGTCCGTGCTCAGGTCGCGGAGCCGTACGTCTTCCACCATTATCGTCTCTCCGATGCGTATGCCAGCCCACCGGAGGCCCGGCGGAAGCGGCACACGGGGTTTGCAGGACTTATTTGAGTTGCTTGATCAGGCCGTGCCTGCCCGCTTCAGGCTACAGCACGACCCGCTGCATTCTCCTTACCCGGGCCGTTCTCCACCTAAACGGGCCTGTTCAAAAAGCGAACCCCTGTTTCCAGAAAGGGCACTTGAGAGGTCAGCGATTGCTGTTTTGGAAAGAAAGCAGCCTACCGCCGACCATCCAGCGCCATGGTAATCGACCCTGACCTGTGACCTGACGCACAAAAATAACCCCGCCTGCCGGATGACAGA
>CAYQDT010000046.1:0-10934 GCA_964416225.1 uncultured bacterium | reverse complement strand
GGCAGTGCCCTGCGCCGCTTCACCATCTTCGCGGCGGGGAACGGGCCGTACATCAACGCGTCGATCATCATGCAGCTCCACACCGTCGCCCTGCCCTCGCTGGAGGCCATGGCGAAGGAAGGGGAGAGCGGCCGAAAGCAGATCGCGAAGTACACCCGCTACCTCACGGTGGTGCTGGCTGTCTTCCAGGCGGTCGCGATGATCTTCATGCTCTCGCGCGCCACGCCGACGGGGACCCCGATCTTCACCGGCGGCATCCTGACGCAGCTTCAGGTGATCCTCTCGCTCACCGCGGGAACGAGCTTCCTCCTCTGGATCGGCGAGTCGATCACGGAAAAGGGGATCGGCCAGGGCGTGAGCATCATCATCTTCACGAGCATCATGTGCCGGCTCCCTTACGACGTCAGCCTCACCTACCAGGGGCTTAAGGGCGACGGCGCCGTCGGCCTGCTCAAGGTGTTGGTGCTGCTCGCGATCTTCCTGGCAACCGTCGTCGGGATCATCTACGTGACGCTGGGCACCCGGCGGATCCCGATCCAGCACGCGAAGCGTCAGATGGGGAACCGATCCGTGGCCCCGCAGAGCAGCTTCCTGCCGTTCAAGGTGAACAGCGCCGGCGTGATGCCGATTATCTTCGCGATCTCCCTGCTGCTCTTCCCGGCGCAGATCGCCCGGTACTTCGAGAACCCGAACGCCCCGAACTCGTGGGGGACCATCGCTTCCCGCTTCTTCCAGCACTGGTTCTCACCGGGTGAGAGCGTGGCTGCCTCGATCCTCTACGCGCTGTTGATCCTGGCGTTCACGTACTTCTACGCCGCCATCACGATCAACATCCCGGAGCTCACCGAGAACCTGAAGAAGTACGGATCGTTCGTGCCCGGGATCCGGCCGGGCCGTGCGACGCAGGAGTACCTGGACCGGGTGATGACCCGCATCACCTTCGCCGGCGCCCTCTTCCTGGCGGTGATCGGACTGATCCAGTACTACGTGCCGGAGATCACGCAGATCCGCACCTTCTCGCTGGTCGGCGGCACCTCCCTGCTGATCGTCGTCGGTGTGGCTCAGGATACGATGCAGAACCTGGAGTCGCACCTGGTGATGCGGAACTACGAAGGGTTCATCAAGCAGTCCAGCCGGCGGCGCGGAGGGGGCGGGCCGGGGCTGAGCCTGCGCTGACGGAGAGGCCGTTTTCCGGAGCTCCGGATTCGGCTTGTGTGGAGGGGGAGGTGGTCCCGCCGGGGCGCCGACCCCTCCGTCGCTTTTACCGGGTGCCCCCCGCCGGGCGACCCACGCGTTGTACAGGACGGGGAACGGGCAGGCGAGGTGACAGCGATGGCGCTGAACGTTTCGCCGGAGCAGTGGAGCGCGTCGGACGCTGCACTCGCCGCGGCCTCTGGATGGAGTGAGAGACCCATGCGAATCGTGCTGCTCGGACCGCCCGGGGCCGGCAAAGGCACCCAGGCCCAGTACCTGACGCAGCGCTTGCATATTCCGAAGATTTCGACCGGCGAGATGCTCCGCGACGAAGCAGAGCGCGGGACGCCGTTCGGAATCGAAGCGAAGAAGTGCACGGACCAGGGCCAGCTCGTGCCGGACAACGTGATCATCGACATGGTGGAGGAGCGCCTCCAGCAGCCGGATGCCGCGAACGGCTACCTCCTGGACGGCTTCCCCCGCACCCTCACGCAGGCTCGATCCTTCGACCGGGTCCTCTTCCAGCAGGGGGTGCGGCTGGACGGGGTGGTGGACATCCAGGTGCCGGATGAAGAAATCGTCCGGCGCATCTCCAGCCGGCTCGTCTGCCCCGTCTGCCATCGCGCCTACCACCTGGTAGATCGACCTCCGGCCCGCGCCGGGGTGTGCGACGTGGAGGACGCCCCGCTCGTGCAGCGGGATGATGATCGCGCGGAGACGGTCCGGGAACGGCTGCGGGTCTACCGGCAGCGAACCGAGCCGGTGCTGGAGTGGTACCGAGACAAGGGCAAGCTCATCCAGATCAGCGGGCTGGGGACGGTCACCGCCGTCACGGACGCCATTCTGGAGGCGCTGGCGCAGCGGCGCGCCGTGCCGGGCGCCCATGGCTAGCGCGGCGCCGTCCGGCGCAGAGGCAAGCGAGGCGGAACTATGGGACGAATCAACTACAAGAACGGCCAGGAGCTGGAGAAGATGCGCCAGGCGGGCCTCATCGTCTCCACCGCGCTGGCGGCCATGCGGGACGCGGTTCGGCCCGGAGTCTCCACCAAGGAGCTCGACGACATCGCCGTACAGGTGATCCGGGAGCACGGCGGGACCGCATCCTTCCTGAAATACCGGGGCTATCCCGCGAGTATCTGCTCCTCGATCAATGAGGAAGTCGTCCACGGAATCCCCAGCGCCGACCGCATCCTCCGGGAGGGAGATCTGGTGAAGATCGACGTCGGTGTGAAGTGGAAGGGCTTCCACGGCGACAGCGCCATCACCGTCCCCGTCGGCAGCGTCGACCCGGAGGCGCTCCGCCTGGTGGAGGTGACGCGTGAATCGCTCTGGCAGGGGATCCGCGCCATCACCTACCGCGGTCGCCTGCAGGAGATCTCCGCGGCCATTCAGCGGTACGCGGAGGGGCACGGGTTTGCCGTGGTGCGGGAGATGGTGGGCCACGGAGTGGGAAAGCACCTCCACGAGGAGCCGCAGATCCCCAATTACGTGAGCCGGGACGCGCCGAACCCTCCGCTGCTGGAGGGACTGACGCTGGCCATCGAGCCGATGATCAACCTCGGCACCGCGGAGATCGAGACCCTCTCCGACAATTGGACCGTGGTGACGCGTGACCGGAAATACAGCGCTCACTTCGAGCATACCGTCGCCATCACCAAGCGCGGGTTCGAGATCCTGACTCTTGGCCCGCATGACGACGGCAGCCAGCTTCACCGGCCCGCCGCGGTTCCCGAGCCGGCGGTGGCGGGACGCTGATGCGGGGGCCGCGCCTCTCCGATCCCGGCACTTCGGCCGGATTCCAGATTCGGATGCGGGGAGCCTTGATTCTCCAGAGCCGTTCTGCTAATGTATGCAGGTTGTCACCTCCCCGGCTGGAGATTTCTCGTCTCTCCGCTGCGGCCGCGTCCGCTTGCGGAGATGTGACGCGCACGACGGCCCGAGCCGTCGCCGATCGGCATTCGGGGAAAGAAGGGACTCATGAAAGTTCGACCCTCAGTTAAAAAGATGTGCGACGACTGCCGCGTCATTCGTCGCGAAGGTGTGGTGCGGGTCATCTGCAAGAAGAACCCGAAGCACAAGCAGCGCCAGGGCTAAGGCCTGCTAAGGAGAAGCAAGAGTGGCACGTATTGCCGGCGTTGATCTGCCGCGAGACAAACGAGTCGAGACGGCGCTCACGTACATTTTCGGGGTGGGTCCGTCCACCAGCAAAGCGATCCTCACCCGCACGGGCGTGAGCGCGGACATCCGGGTTCGCGAGCTGACGGAAGGCGACGTGGCGCGGCTGCGCGAGGTCCTCGAGCGGGAATACCGCGTGGAGGGGGACCTGCGCCGCCAGATCGCGATGAACATCCGGCGCCTCTCGGAGATCGGCTGCTTCCGGGGTATCCGGCACCGCCGCGGCCTCCCGGTGCGCGGGCAGCGAACGAAGACGAATGCGCGCACCCGGAAGGGTCCGCGCCGCGCCATCGCCGCGAAGAAGAAGAAGGGGAAGTAAGCCGTGGCTAAGAAGCAATCGACTGGCCGCCAGCGCCAGAAGGAAAAGCGGCAGGTGCTGCAGGGCGTGGTGCACATCCAGTCCACGTTCAACAACACCATCATCACCATCTCCGACCAGAAGGGCGAGGTGCTTTCCTGGGCGTCCGCGGGCTCCGTGGGCTTCAAGGGCACCAAGAAAGGCACGCCTTTCGCCGCCCAGATGGCCTCCGAGAACGCCGCTCGCAAGGCGGCCGAACACGGCCTGAAGCGGGTGGACGTGATGGTGAAGGGGCCCGGCAGCGGCCGGGAGACCGCCATTCGCGCGCTGAACAACGTCGGGTTCGAAGTGACGCTTATCAAGGACGTCACCCCGATTCCGCACAACGGCTGCCGCGCACCCAAGCGCCGGCGCGTTTAACCGGATGCCGGCATGCGAGGTGCGGGTCGCGCGGCGGCCGGCGCCCCCATGCCCACCGGTCTCAAGGTAGAGAGGTTCGTTCCCCGGCGGTAGCCGTTCGCTGACGGCTGCCACTGCCCGAGTGCAATGGATGGACGCCCCGCGGGTCTTCACGGCCCGCCGGAGATCATCTATCACTCACCGCCGGGCGACCGCGCCACGATCCGGGACGTATTCCCGCGAGGTTTTAGATAACATGGCTGTTTACAGCGGTCCCGTCTGCCGGCTCTGCCGCCGGGACGGAATGAAGCTGTTCCTGAAGGGTGAGCGCTGCTACACCAGCAAGTGCGCCATCGAGCGGCGCAAATACGCGCCCGGCCAGCACGGCCAGCGCCAGCGGAAGCTGGCGGACTACGGCATCCAGCTGCGCGAGAAGCAGAAGCTGAAGCGGATCTACCGGGTGCTGGAGCGCCAGTTCAGCCTCTACTACAAAGAGGCGATCCGCCGGAAGGGCGTGACCGGCGAGATCCTGCTGCAGCTTCTCGAGATGCGGCTGGACAACGTCGTTTACCGGCTGGGGCTCGGTCTCTCCCGCCGCCAGGCGCGCCAGCTGGTGAACCACGGCCACTTCACGGTGAACGGCCGGAAGGTGAACATCCCCAGCTACCAGGTCCGCCCGGGCGACCAGGTCGCCGTGGTGGAGAGCAGCAAGAAGGCCGGTGCGATCGTCGAGGCTCTCGCGCATACCGGCGGCCGGAATGTGCCGGCGTGGCTGACGCTGGATACCGCCGCCATGGCCGGACAGGTAGCGGCCGTCCCCACCCGCGAGCAGATTGATACGCAGGTCAACGAGGCGCTGATCGTCGAGTTCTACTCGCGCTAGAAAAGCCGTCCGGGCTTCCCCGGCGGGGAAGCCCGACCTGCCCAGCAACGCCAGTTAAGGGTCCCACAGAGCGAAAGGGACGGGGACCTCGAGACGAATTACTGGCCTGTCCCCTTCGCGAGGAGCACTGCAGCATGGAAAACCAGGGTCCGCGAGTTGAGACGCTGGAACATTCGGAAACCTACGGCAAATTCGTCGTGGAGCCGCTCGAGCGTGGATACGGCGTCACGCTGGCGAACCCGCTTCGGCGCGTGCTCCTCTCCTCGCTGCGGGGGGCGGCAATCACCTCCCTGCGCATCGACGGAGTGCTGCACGAGTTTGCCACCATTCCGGGGCTGCGCGAGGACACGACGGAGCTGATCCTCAACCTGAAGGAGCTCTCCATCAAGGTTTCGGACAGCGCCTACTTCTCCAGCGACGAGCACGTCTACACCGTCCGCATCGAAAAGCGCGGTGAGGGTGAGGTGACGGGCGCGGACGTGGAGTGCCCGGCCGACGTGGAGATCGTCAACCCGGAGGTGCACATCGCGACGCTGGCCGACGAAAACGCCTCGCTGATCATGGAGATGACCGTCGAGGTGGGCCGCGGCTACGTCCTGCCGGAGCGCCAGGAGAAGCACAAAGGCCAGATCGGGGTGATCCCGGTCGGCTCCGCGTTCTCTCCGGTGCGCAAGGTGAACTTCGCGCTGGAGCAAACCCGCGTGGGCAGCCGGTCCGATTACGAGCGGCTGATCCTGGAGATCGAGACGAACGGAACCATCGCCCCGGGCGAGGCGCTCAGCGATGCCGCCCAGGTGCTGGACCAGTACGTCCGTCTCTTCTTCAACGTGAGCTCGGAGCGCGTGGCCCGTCCGCTGGAGGAGCTGGCGGCGCCGGCCCCCGCCGCGCGCGCTTCCGGCGCGCCCGACGTGCGAATCGAGGAGCTGGACTTCTCCGTTCGCACCTACAACTGTCTCAAGAAGGCAAATATCCAAACGGTCGCGGACCTGGTTCAGACCTCCGAAGAGGAGCTCATGAACATCCGCAACTTTGGCCGCAAGTCGCTGGTCGAGGTGCAGGAAAAGCTGTCCCAGTTCGGCTACACCCTCGCGGGTGGCAGCACCGTGGGCGCGTCCGCGTACGCCGGCGACGACGACGAGGAGGAGTAACATGCGGCACCGCGTACAAGGACGAAAACTCGGGCTGCCGTCCGACCAGCGAATGGCCCTGCTGAAGGGTCTGGTCCGGCAGTTGATTGCCCATAACTCGATCATTACCACGGAAACCCGCGCCAAGGAAGTGCGGCGTATCGCGGAGCGGCTGATCACCCTGGGTAAGGAAAATACCCTGGCCAACCGCCGCCTCAGCGAGAAGTACCTCGCCACGCAGTCGCCCGTGAAGCGGGTGGCCAAGCCGGAAGGGTACAACCGCCTGCATCCCAACAAGAAGACGCAGGTCACCGAGCGGATCAAGAATCGCAAGCCGGAGAAGACCGGGGTGAGCACGGGAGACTTCGTCTACCGGCTCTTCAACGAGATCTCGCCGCGCATGGTGGATCGCCCGGGCGGGTACACGCGGATGTTCAAGATCGGCTTCCGCCGCGGCGACGCCGCCCCGCTGGTCAAGCTGGAGCTGGTTCTGGAGGACTAGCCGGTGCGCCGGCTGCGGCTCCTCCTGGAGTATGACGGGTCTCGCTTCGCCGGCTTCCAGCGGCAGCCGGCGAAGCGGACCGTCCAGGGAGAGCTGGAGCAGCGGCTGTCGCAGGTGTGCGGCCACCCGGTACCGGTGACGGGTGCCGGACGGACGGATGCCGGCGTCCATGCCCTCGGGCAGGTGGCGCACTGCGACGTGGCGAGCCGGATTCCGGCGGAGCGGCTCGCGGAGGCGTTTCACGCCGGCAAGTGCTGCGGCCTGGTAATCCGGGCGGCGGAAGAGGTCGGGCCAGGCTTCCACGCGCGGCATGGCGCCGCGCGGCGGACCTATCAGTATTTGATAAGCAGCGAGCGGCCGTCGCCGTTCGACGAGGGCTACGTGGTCTACCACCCGTTCCTTCGGCCGGACGCGGCGGAGCGCATCGGGAGGGCGCTTCCCTCCCTCCTGGGGCGGCACGACTTCGTGACGTTCTGCGCGGCGGGGAGCGATCTGCGCGGCACCGAGCGGACCGTCTACTCCGCGAGAGTGGAGGCGCAAGGCCCGGTGCTCCGGGTGGAGTTGACGGCCGACGCGTTCCTGCGTAGTATGGTGCGGATTGTCGCCGGCTTGCTGCTGGAGATCGGGCGCGGCGCGCGCGAGCCGGACGCGCTGGAGGAGGCACTCCGGGCCCGGCGGCGCAGTGCCGCGGGGGCGACCGCGCCGCCGGAAGGGCTGTGCCTTCTGCGGGTGGAGTACCCGGATGGGTTCCCGGCGCGGGAGCAGGAGCGGGTGTGGCGCGGCTGGTGGCCGCGGGGTTAGTTTTTGAGTGCGGGGAACAGGGCTGGACCGGCTCCGGCAGCCACGGCGCAATACGCTGCGCAACGGCTGTCCGGCTTCGGGTCCGCCGCTTTCCCGGTGCTCCAGGTAGAAGGGCCCCCACAGAACGGGAGTCCGTGATCGATTGGGGTTCAAACGATGAAGACGTTCATGGCGAAGCCCGAAGGGGTGCAGCGGGAGTGGCTGGTGGTGGATGCCGCCGGCAAGCCGCTCGGCCGTCTGGCGGCGGAAGTAGCCCGGCTGCTCCGGGGCAAGCACAAGGTGACGTTCACGCCGCACGTGGACACGGGCGACCATGTGATCGTAATCAACGCGGGGCAGGTGCTCCTCACCGGCTCCAAGGCGGAAGAGAACATCTACTGGCACTCCCAGTACCCGGGCGGCCTGAAGTCCGTCACCCGCGGCCAGATGCGGGAGAAGCGGCCGGAGCGGCTGGTTGAGCGGACGATCAAGGGCATGCTCCCGCACAACAAGCTGGGCGACCAGATGTACCGCAAGCTGAACGTTTACGCCGGCGCCGCGCATCCTCACCAGGCGCAGAAGCCGCAAGTGCACGAATTCTAATCTCGGGAGAGACGACGTTGGCCGATACGAATACTTTCTACGCGACCGGTCACCGGAAGAACGCCACCGCGAAGGTGTGGCTCGTTCCCGGCGGCAACGGTACCATCACGGTGAACGGCCGCGCGCTGCCGGACTACGTCCAGCGCCGGTCCCTGGAGCTGATCGTGCTCCAGCCTCTGCGCCTGGTCGACGCGGAAGCGCAGTTCGACATCAAGGCGAAGGTTCTGGGCGGCGGCATCTCCGGCCAGGCCGGCGCGCTGCGCCACGGAATTTCCAAGGCGCTGATCGTCGCGAACCCGGACCTGCGCCCGCCGCTGCGCCGCGGTGGGTACCTCACCCGCGACCCGCGGGTGAAGGAGCGGAAGAAGTACGGGCGCAAGCGTGCCCGCCGCGGCTTCCAGTTCAGCAAGCGCTAAGGCGCGGAGCCGGCCGCAGCGCATCCGTGCGCGGCACTCCAACCGCAGAGGCGGCCGCCGGTCCCCGGACCGGCGGCCTTTTTTATCGGACCGCGAATCCGCTGCCCGGCCCCGAGCTTCAGCCGATAATCCTCTTACCGCCGCTCCGGTCCGTCCCTCATCCCGCGAAATCCATGGGGCGGGCAGGAAGGAACGGCCGTCGCCCTGGATGAATCTAGTGGTGCCCCCTGCACGCATCCCCCGGAAGCCTGACCTGTGATTGCGCGCATCGTCCCGACCACGCTCCTGGCCAGCTCTTTGCTGGTTCTCCCGGCCGCAGCCGATCTTCAGGTGCCGCTCATTACCCCGGCGGCTCATCACGCGGCAGCCGACGCCTCCCCCGCCAAACCGGCGGGGGGGAAGGCGGCGCTTCCCCCTCCCCGCGCGCTCGCAGCGCCACGGACCGTGATCCTCCCGCGCGGCGGCCTCGCGTCCCGCTCCTTGCCGCCCGCGTCCGTCCGTCCGTTCCTCGTCCGGGACGGCGGCGTTCCCGC
Organism: uncultured bacterium; assembly: GCA_964416225.1. Taxonomy (GTDB): domain Bacteria; phylum Armatimonadota; class SYMT01; order SYMT01; family SYMT01; genus CAYQDT01. Next base: position 2,024 of record CAYQDT010000046.1, on the reverse strand, counting down.
GCTGCCGGCGGTGGGCAGCGGCATTCCGGAGGATGCGCCTCCGGAGCGGGCCGTGCAGGCATGGCTCGGGAAGATTCTGGCGCCGACGGTGGATCTCTTCACGCTGCCGGACGCTCATTCCACATGGGTGTCCCGTCTCAACGCGGGACAGAAGGTAGCCATCGCCAGCCAATGGCAGGGCTGGTTTGCCATCCTGATGAACGACGGCTCCCAGGCATACGTCCCGCAGGGCTATGTGGAAGTCGAGCCGTACCGAGTCAAGTCGATTGCGGCGCCGGAGACTCCGGCTCCAGCGCCGTCCGCGCCCCAGCTCCCGGAGAGCCCGCAGGTGCCGTACGGTCCGGCGGCCGGCGCACTGGCGCAGGCGGTCATCCAGGCCGCGTTTCGCTACGAGGGGGTTCCGTACCTCTACGGCGGCAATGACGCGAAGGGGATCGACTGCAGCGGGCTGGTCAGGAACTGCTTCGGTGAGTGCGGCATCCAGATGCCGCGGCAGGCGCATCTGCAGGCAGAGGTGGGACAGCCGGTGCCGCTCGATCATCTTCAGCCCGGCGACCGGCTGTACTTCTCGGTGAGGAAGCCGTTCGACCACACGGGCATCTACCTGGGTAACGGGTCGTTCATCCATGCGGCTTCCTCCCGTCACAAAGTGGCGGTGGACCGGCTTTCAACCCCGCTCTACGGCCAGCACCTCACGGCCGCCCGACGCTGAACACGCGTCCCGCTCCGGCTCCCGCGCCGGCCCGCTGCGTGCGCTATACTTAGCCCACGTTTCGGGCAGACGGGAGCAGAGCAATGATCCGGGTTGGGATTATCGGTGCACGAGGATTCGCGGGAGGTGAGCTGCTGCGGCTGGGGCTCCAGCATCCGGAGCTGCAGATCACCTATGTCACCTCGGAGTCGCAGGCGGGAAAGCCGGTCTCGGAAGGGTTTCCCGGCCTCCTGGGGTGGACGGACCTCCGCTTCTCTGCGTTCGACGAGGCGGAGGCGCTTGCCGCCGCCGACGCGTTCTTCCTCGCGCTTCCCGACGGTGAGGCGATGGTCCGCGCGGAGGCGCTCCTGACGGCGGGGAAGCGCGTGGTGGACCTTTCCGGTGACTTCCGCGTTGCGGACCAGCCGACGTTTGAGCGGTGGTACGGTCGCACGCATGCCTCCCCCGCACTCCTGAGCAAGGCCGTCTACGGAATGCCGGAGCTCCGCGCTGAGCTGCGGGACGCGCGGCTCGTGGCCAACCCGGGTTGCTACCCCACCGCAATCCTGCTGGCGGTCGCGCCGCTCTTCCAGGCGCACCTGGCGGAGCCGGATTCGCTGATCGCCGACGCGAAGAGCGGTGTCTCGGGAGCCGGGGGACGCTCCGCGCTGGATCCGGCGTTCTCCTTCGCCGCCATCACGGACAACTTCCGCGCGTACGGCGTGACAGGTCACCGGCACATCGCGGAGATGGAGCAGGAGCTGGGCCGGCTCGCGGGGACCGGAGTGACGATGGGCTTCACACCGCACCTGCTGCCGCTCATGCGCGGGATCCTCGCGAGCTGCTATGTCCGCCTCACCGGGCCCACCACCACCGGCGAGCTGACCGAGCGATACCAGGCGTTCTACCGGGACGCGCCGTTTGTGCGCGTGCTGGACGGGGCCCTGCCCGAGCTCCGGAACGTCTCCGGCTCCAACGCGTGCCACGTGGCCGTGCGCTACGACGAACGGACCGGCCGGGCGCTCTGCTTCAGCGCCCTGGATAACCTGGTCAAAGGCGCGGCGGGGTCGGCGCTGCAGAATATGAACCTGATCTGCGGCCTCGAAGAGACTGCCGGTCTCCGCCACCCCGCCACCGGACCGTAATCTCTCCGGGGCGGCTTCCGGCCGCGGGCGAAACGGAGGCGCGCGGAATCGACATCCGCTGCCCCGCAGGAGACGAGACCGCGCTGGCCCGGTCTCCCGGCGCTCTCGGCGTTATCTGCCGCAGTCAGGATCCGGCGGGCGGAGCGGTGCCCCCTCCGCGCTCGTGGCGCGGGAAGGCCCGGAGCTCA
>CAYQDT010000045.1:0-10987 GCA_964416225.1 uncultured bacterium | reverse complement strand
CCGATCGACCGCCTCCTCGGTGCCGAGCGGCCCATGCGCCGGAATGCCGCCCCAGCTACCGGTACCTACCTCACGGGGTGCAACGTCGCCCACGCCCCGGCCCGCGTCGTCCGCGGCACTTCTCACCGGATCCTGCTGATCGATCCCTCTCTCCGGCATGCGCTCTGCCATCTGCTCGCCTCCCGGCGGTCCTCACCACCCAGCTTATCCGTTGACTGTTTCCCCGCCCCGGCGGATTGAAACGCCGGCCCGCGGGGTTTCGGCTGCCCGCCCGCGCCTTCCGCGGGGTTCGGGCACCTGCCCGTGCGCCGCCAGCGCGCCCCACGGAAATCTCGCCGGGCCAGGCAGGACCCATGCGGCGCGGGCCCGCACCTTATCCGTGGGACGTGGAGAGGGGAGGCGGCATGGGCGCGGAGAAGCGGACGGTTCTGATTACGGGGGCTGCGGGGCGCATAGGGACGGCGTTCCGGGAGCAATACGGCGACCGGTACCGGCTCCGGCTGGTCGACCGGAAGCCCGTGGATGACCCGCAGGGACATGAGAGCTGGAGCGCGGACCTGGTGCAACTGGACGAAGCGCGGCGGGCCTGTGCCGGGGTGGATACCATCGTACATCTGGCGGCCGATCCCAGCCCGAGCACCACATTCTACGAAACGCTGCTGCCGCTGAACATCCAGATGACCTACAACCTGTTCCACGCCGCGGTGGAGCAAGGCTGCCGCCGCCTCATCTTCGCGAGCAGCATCCACTCCGTGAATGCATACCCGCTGGACGTGCAGATCCATCCCGACGAGCCGATCCGTCCGGGCGACCTGTATGGCGTGACCAAGTGCTTTGGGGAGGCGCTCTGCAGCTACTACGCCCACCGCGAGGGGCTGAGCTGCATCGCCGTGCGGATCGGCGCGTTCGGAACTCCGGAGCGCCTCAGCGAGTGTGACGATTCACGCATGCTCGCGCTCTGGGTAAGCCACCGGGACCTGTCACAGCTCCTGATGCGCTGCATCGAGGCACCCGACGCGGTCCGGCACCTGCTGGTGCAGGGGGTTTCCGACAACCAGTTCAAGCGGATGGACATCTCCAATGCGCGCGAGATTCTGGGCTATGCTCCCGAAGACAACGCCTTCCAGTACAGCCGGAAGGTTCAGCTCGCGCCACGCCGCCCGGACGAGATCGACGTCTAGACGGAGACGACGAGACGAACGAAGCGCCCACGCCTGGCGGGTGTGGGCGCTTCGTCCGGTGGAGCGCCGGACGACTAACGCCGCCGGCGGCGGGCCGCACTCTTGGCCGCGGCGGCGCGCATGCTGTTGGTCGGCATCTCCATCAGCACCATCGCCATCGTGCCGTCGATCCGCATCGAGGGCGGGGTGGCCGGGGCCGCGCCGCTAGCCGACGGAGGAGCGATGAATCCCACCGTGGCCGCGGGCAGCTTCATCGCAATCTCCATGTTATACGTGCCGGAGGTGACGGCGCCGCGAGCCACGTCGAAGCGGGTCGTCCCGGCGAAGCTCTCGTTGATGCTCCCACCCGGGGCGCCCTCCGGGGAGGACCCGCTTCCGGTCGTGTCGATCAGCGCGAAGACATGGCCGTTCTTCGTCCCCAGCGACTTCAGGGTGTGGGTCAGCTTGATCTCCAGCACCGGAATCGCGGACGCGCCGCCATTGGGCACCGGGATGTTGGGCTGCACCCGCTGGGTACTCTCCCACGAATCGCCCACCTGGACGGGGTGGTCCGGCAGCACCAGGATCGACACGTTTCCGGCTCCGAACAGCTCGCCCGCGCCGGGCTGCGTCTGCCCGGCCGCCGCGGCACTGACCAGCGTGACGAGACCGCGCGGGTCCCGCCGGATCGCGACCGGCTTGCGAAGCTGCGCGAGACGCGCCGCTCCCGCCGAGACCGTATTCTGCGGCGCCGGCCGTCCGTCCAAGGTCGCGGTACTCCTGCCGTTCGCATAGCGGACCTGCGCCCTCTTCCCAAAGGCTTCATAGAGCATGTTCATCGTCTCGACCTGCAGCGAGAGCGTGCCCGTGCCCTGGTGCGTTCCCGCCACCCGCTCCGTGTACTGGTTCGAGAGCTTCATCCCCAGGGGAATCGCGGGCGGAATGCCGGCCGCGCTCTGGGCTCCTTCCAGCGAAACGCTCAGGTTTCCGGTCGTGTCGGTGCGAAACCGCTGGATGCTTCCGATCTTGTACTTGTACGCCAGCGAGACTCCCTCCGCGCCCGGTGCCGGGCTCACCGGCATCGGCGGGGCGGCCGTGGCGGGTTGCGCCGGCGATGCATTCTGCGCCCGAAGCGCAGTCGCACTTAGTATGAGGAGGCCGCCCGCTGCGGCCATGCAGTAACCGCGGCGTGCGGCGCGGCGCCAGGTCATCGTTCGGTCCTTTCTCGACATTCGGAGCGGAGCGTCCCTGGCCTCCGGTGCCCCGTCGCCGTGTCGGCGGCACAGGAACGGATCCGGGGAAGGGAGCGGCGGGCGGACGCTTCGGCCATCTATCTTCCACGATTCATTGTACCGCACCCGCCGTCCCCTCACGGTATCGGACCCGACCGCCGCGACGGACGCTGTATTCCACCCGCGACGTGCCGTGCGCCGCCGGTTCGCGGTGCACGAGGAGGTGACACGAAAATGGGGGCTTGCACGGGCGCGCGGGCCCATGCTAATATTCCGCCACCCCAAGGCCCGTTCGTCTAGTGGCCCAGGACGCCTGGTTCTCAGCCAGGAGATCAGGGGTTCGAATCCCCTACGGGCTAACCACGAGACCCCACGCTGAAAGTGCAGCGTGGGGTCTTCCAGTTGCAGGCTCCGCCGTTTCCGGACTCCGCCGTTTCCGGACTCCGCCGTTTCCGGACTCCGCCGTTTCCGGACTCGTCCGGGTCCGGACGATCAGCCGGGTGACGGGGAGCTCGCACAGGCCGGCGCGGCGGTCCGCAGCCTGCGGAGGCTCTCGACGAGGGGCGGAAGCACGCGCACCACTTCCTCGATCTGCTCCGTCGTGTTCTCACGGCCGAGCGACAGCCGCAGCGCCCCGTGCGCTTCGCGGCGCGAATAGCCGAGGGCCAGCAGGACGTGGCTGGGCTCGATCTCACCGGTCGCGCAGGCGGCGCCGCTGCTTCCGCAGATGCCTCGCATGTCCAGGTTCAGCAATAGCGGCTCTCCCTCGATCTGGGGGAAGCGGAAGCTGGCATGGTTCGGAAGGCGCTCCGAGGGGTGGCCGGTGAGCTCCGCGTCCGGTACCCCCGCCAGAACCCCCGCAATGAGCCGGTCCCGGAGCACCCGCTGCCGCTCCATCTCGCCGCCGGACAGGCCATCATAAGCCAACTCCAGCGCTTTCCCCAGGCCAACGATGCCCGGCACGTTCTCCGTTCCCGCCCGCTGGTTGAACTCCTGGTCGCCGCCCGCGATCTGGGAGACGAGCGGTACGCCGATGCGGCGGTAGAGAAGGCCCACGCCCTTGGGGCCGTACAGCTTGTGTGCGGACAGGGAGAGGAGGTCGCACGGCATCGCGCGCACGTCGATGGGGAGCTGGCCGGCCGTCTGCACCGCGTCCGTGTGGAAGAGGATACCCCGCTCCCGCGCCAGCGCTCCAATCGCCTCCACGGGCTGAAGCGTTCCGACTTCGTTGTTCCCGTGCATGACGCTGATCAGGACGGTCCGTTCCGTCACGGCCTCGGCCACCTGCTCCGGGGAGACGCGGCCACGGCGGTCCGGAGGCAGGTAGGTGACCCGGAAACCCTGCTGCTGCAGGGCACGCGCCGCGCGGAGGACCGCGTGGTGCTCCACGCCGGTGGTGATCAGGTGGTCACCCCGCTCCCGGAGCGCCCACATCGCGCCCCGCAGCGCCAGGTTATCGCTCTCGCTCCCCCCGCTGGTGAAGAGGATCTCCTGCGGGCGGCAGCCGAGGAACGCCGCGGCAAGCTCCCGCGCGTGCTCCACCTCCCGGCGGCTCTCGCGCCCGAAGGAGTACAGGCTACTCGGGTTGCCGTAATGGTCCCGCAGGTACGGCAGCATGGCGTCCACTACCTCCGGCGCGGGGCGGGTGGTGGCGGCGTGGTCCAGGTAGATCATCGGGGGCGACTCCTCTTCCGGGCTTATTATGGCGCGTGGCGCCGCCGCGACGCTCCTCCCCGGTCCCGGCGCGGGCCGCAGTTACCGGGGGCGGGCGCAGCGAATCACGTCCGGAAAGAAGCGGTGGAACGACTGCTCCCACGCGGCGTGGTGCTGCTTCAGGACGAGGCCGGCTTCTCCCAGGCAGGTCTCGCGCGTCAGGCGGCGGGCCGCTCGGGGAAACGCCGCGCAGGTGCCCTCCAGCGAGCGGTTCGCCCGCAGCCAATCGCCGGCGATCATGTGGGGCGCCGTCCGCGCCAGTCGCTCCGGAAGCACCGGCGCCTGCTCGGTGAGGAGGCGATAGACCCGGTTCACGAACCCGTCCAGCGGCTCGGAGGCATACCGGTGCCAGCTTCGAGCCAGGAAGTGATCCCAGGCGATATCCGTGATGATCCCTGCAAAACGGCGGAAGGGAGGGGCGACCTCGCGCCGGCACTCCACGACAATAGGGTGGCAGTCCGTGAAGGCGTCGATCCTCCGGTGGAGACGCACTCCGGCCTGAACGGCCGGGCCGTACCCAGCCCCGTCATCCCGGATGAAGTCCGCCATCAGGTTCCCGAGCAGGCCGTCCGGCGTGCCGTCCGACAGGTAAAGGTGGGCCAGGTAGTTCATCGATGATAGAACGGGGATTGACCCGCCGGCACCGCCCGGATGGCCGTCGAGCCTGCCGCCGCGGCGGCCCACGATGGCCATCCGGCAGAGATCCAGAACCGGGAGTGCTCCCTTGAAGATTGGATTCGTCGACCACCACCTGAACAATTATCACGCCAACAAGTTCCTGACGCTCCTGCGTGGTCCGCTCGCCGACCTGGGCGCCGAGGTGACCTCCGCGTGGGAGAGCGATCCGACCGGCGAAGACTGGTGCGCGAAGAATGGAATAGCGCGCGCGGAGAGCGCGGCGGCGGTGGCGCGGGGAAGTGACGCCGTCATCGTGCTGGCGCCGGACAATATCGACGCGCACCTCTCGCTCTGCCGCCAGGTGCTGCCCGCCGGCAAGCCGACCATGGTGGACAAGTTCCTGGCGCCCACGCTCGCGGAGGCGCGGCTGATCGTGGATGACGCGGAGCGGCATGGGGTGCGGCTCCTCTCCGCGTCCGGTCTCCGGTTCGCGGTCGAGCTGGGGACGGCGCTCTCCGGCGGGGAGGGGCGGCCCGCAGAGGCGTTCGCGCGCGGAATGGGAGAATGGGCCGGGTACGGCGTCCATACGCTGGCGCTGCTCTTCGCACTGCTGGGACCGGGCGTGCGCCGGCTCATCGATACCGGACGGGACGGCAGCGCCTGCCTGACCCTGGATTGGGGAGACCGCCGCGGCTGGGTGGAGGTACGCTCCGCGGAGAACCAGTGGGAGGCTTTTCCGTGGCAGTTCGGTTTCCGGCGGGAGCAGCGGTACGTAACGGAGACCGTCAAGGAGTTCGACGGCTTCTATGCCAACCTGATGCGGGAGACAGTGGCCTTCTTCCAGACCGGCGAGAGTGCCGTGAGCACCGCCGAGATGGTGGAGACGGTGGCGGTGCTGGAAGCCGCCGCGCGGTCCCGGGCCGCGGGCGGAGAATGGGTGGAGCTGAAGCTTTGAGCCTCCGCGGCGGCGGAGAGTGCGGTCAGCGGTGTCCCTGACCCTGGACGTGGCCCGGGCCCGCGCGGAGACGCCCGGCTGTGGGCGGGTGCTCCACTTCAACGCCGCGGGCGCCTCGCTGCTCCCGTCGCCGGTGCTGGAGAGCGTGACCGCCCACCTCCGGCGCGAGGCCGAGATGGGGGCATACGAGGCGGAAAGCGCCGCGCGGGCCCGGCTGGAGGCGGTGTACGGCTCCGTGGCCCGGCTGCTGGGCTGTGACCCCGGCGAGGTCGCGCTCACGGAGAACGCGACCCGCGCCTGGGACATGGCGTTCTACAGTATCCCGTTCCGAGTGGGAGACCGGATCCTCACCGGGCAGAACGAGTACGCCAGCAACTACATCGCCTTCCTGCAGACCGCGAAGCGCGCGGGAGTGGCGATCGAGGCGATCCCGGACGACCCCTCCGGCCAGATCGACCTCCAGGCGCTGCGGAGCGCGATCGACGACCGGGTGCGCCTGATCGCGCTGACGCATGTCCCCACGAACGGCGGCCTCGTGCAGCCGGCGGCGGCGGTCGGCCGGATCGCGCGGGACGCGGGGATCCTGTACTTGCTCGACGCCTGCCAGTCCGCCGGGCAGCTCCCCCTGAACGTGCAGGAAATCGGCTGCGACCTCCTCTCCGCCACCGGGCGGAAGTACCTGCGCGGCCCGCGCGGCACCGGCTTCCTCTACGTGCGGCGCTCCGTCCTCGACCGTCTCGAGCCGCCCTTCCTGGACCTCCGCGCCGCCGAATGGACCGCGCCGGACACGTACCGGATGCGGGCGGACGCCCGCCGTTTCGAGTCCTGGGAGGCGAGCATCGCGGGACGGCTCGGCCTCGGAACGGCGATCGAGTACGCCCTGGACTGGGGGCTGGAGGCAATCCGCCGCCGGGTCCAGGCTCTGGCCGGCCTGCTCCGGACGCGCCTCGGCGAGCTCCCCGGCGTCCGGGTCCGCGACCGCGGGATGGAGCCGTGCGGCATCGTCAGCTTCACGGCGGAGGGCCGCGAGCCGGCCGAGATCCAGCGCCGCCTTTCGGAGCATCGGGTGAACATCTGGACCTCGCCCGCGAGCGGTACGCTGCTGGACATGCGGGCGCGCGGGCTGGAGAGTGTCGCCCGCGCCTCCGTCCATTACTACAACACCGAGGCGGAGGTGGAGCGGTTCTGCGAGCTGCTCCGCCCGGTGCTGTAGCTCCCGTGCCGGCGCCGCACTCCCGGCGGTGAAGCGCGTGCAGAGGAACGATGGTCCTCGCGGCGCAATTTCACAAGCATCCGCACGTCCGCATGGCTCTTTTCCACCGCCCGGAGCCGCCGCTTCACTCAGGTGCTCTCGACATGACCGAATTCAAGGAGGCGCCGCGGCTCGAGCCCCGGGCCGGGCGCTCCGGGCGCTCCGTAACGCTGGCCCCACACGGCATGGTCTGCACCAGCCAGCCGCTGGCCGCGCAGGCGGGGCTGGACGTGCTCCGGCGAGGCGGCACCGCGGTCGACGCCGCCATCGCCACCAACGCCGCGCTGGGCGTGGTGGAGCCGATGTCCTGCGGCGTTGGCGGCGACCTCTTCGCGATCCTCTGGGACGCCGAGACGCGGACGCTCCACGGCCTGAATGCCAGCGGCCGGTCCCCGTACACCGCCACCCGCGGACGGTATGTGGATCACGGGCTGTCCCAGATCCCGCTCTCCGGGCCCCTGAGCTGGAGCGTGCCCGGGTGCGTCGACGGGTGGTCCGCCGTCCACCAGCGCTTCGGGAAGCTGCCGCTGTCCGAACTGCTGGCGCCGAGCATCCGGTACGCGGAACAGGGCTTCCCCGTCACCGAAGTGATCGCGGGGTACTGGCGGAGCGCGGAGCGGTTCCGGAGCGATCCGGGCTGGGCGCACACCTACCTCGTCGACGGGCGCACCCCGCGGGCCGGCGAGGTGTTCCGCAACCCGAGCCTCGCCCGCACCTATCGAGAGATCGCGGAGGAGGGGAGCGACGCTTTCTACCGCGGACGGATCGCGCGGGAAATGGTCCGGTTTTCGGAAGAGCAGGGCGGTCTCTTCACGGAGCGGGATTTCACGAACCACGCGAGCACCTGGGAACAGCCGGTCTGCTCCCGATACCGCGGCTATCAGGTGTGGGAGCTGCCGCCGCCGGGGCAGGGGATTGCGGCCCTGCAGATGCTGAACTTGCTCGAGGGGTATGACCTGACGGCGCTGGGACCGGAGTCCGCGGAGTACTGGCACCTGATGGTGGAGGCCAAGAAGCTGGCCTATGCGGACCGCGCCCGCTACTACTGCGATCCGCGGTTCAGCGAGGTCCCCACGGAATGGCTCATCTCCAAGGCCTATGCCGGGGAGCGCCGAGAGATGATCCGGCCGGACCGCGCGCTGACGCACGTGCCGGCCGGCGACTCCCGGCTCGGCCACGCGGACACCGTATACCTCTCCGTGGTGGACCGGGACCGGAACTGCGTCTCCTTCATCCAGAGCAACTTCACCGGTTTCGGATCCGGGATGGTCCCCAGCGACCTCGGGTTCGCGCTCCAGAACCGGGGAGCGCTGTTCGCCCTCGATCCGGGCCACGCGAACCGCCTGGAGCCGCACCGGCGCCCGTTCCACACCATCATCCCGGCGCTGGTGACCCGGTGCGGAGAGCCGTGGCTCGTCTTCGGCGTGATGGGGGGCGACATGCAGCCCCAGGGTCACGCGCAGGTACTGGTGAACCTGATCGACTTCGGAATGAACGTCCAGGCAGCCGGGGAGGCGCCCCGGGTGGAGCACGTCGGCTCCGCCACCCCCACGGGCCTGTCGGAGCGGGAGCGGGGCGGCAGCGTGGAGGTGGAGGCCGGCATTCCCGACAGCGTGATCGAGGGGCTGGCCGCGCGGGGCCACCAGGTGGTCCCGGTGGAGCGGAACGGCGGCGGCTACCAGGCCATCCTGATCGATCCGGACACGAACATGCTGCACGGCGGCACCGAGGCCCGGAAAGACGGGGCCGCCGTCGGCTACTGAGGCCGAGCCACCGCGGAGAGAGTGCGAAGCGGGCGCCGTGGTCCCGGCCCCGATTCGCCGGCCGCCGGCGCCCTTGAGCCGCGTCGAAGCCGGAAACGAGCGGAGGAGCGGGGGCTCCGGCCGAAACCGGGGTTCCCGCTCCTCCACAGACCGGTCCGAATCGCTGCCGATCAGGCGGCAATCCGGGTTCCGGTTCCCGTGACCTTCTCAAACGCCTGCCGGGCGCTCGGGGCTAGAAGGTTCCAGACCTTCTGGGCCGCGGTGCGCTCCTCCTGCTGGATCTGCCGGGCGAGCGTTTCCGTCTCCACGTCTCCGCAGGCGGCGGCGGCCGTGGCCAGCGCCTCATACATCGCAACCTCGCTGTTTTCCACGGCGAAGGCGGCCATCAGGTCTTGCGTGGTGCGCTCAGCTTTGTCATGGCCAAGCTGCGCCGTCTTGGGAGCCATGCCGAAGAGGTGCGCAAGGAACGACTTGGCGCCGGACGGCTTGCCGCCGAGGGACTGAAGCCGGGCCGACAGGCGCTCGTGCTGGAGACGGGTCTCGTCCGCATGCTGCGAGAAGACCAGCCGAACCTCGTCCAGCTCCGCCTCCGAAGCAGCATTCCGAAGCTGCGTCTCAAAGTTGGTCTCCGCCGCGATGGCGTCCTCGATATACCGGCAGATGACCTCGGTCGGGGTTTGCTGTGCCATGCTCTCCTCCAAAAACAAACGTGCCGCGGATTCCGATCCGACGGTGCTTGTTCCCGTCCGGACATGGTCCGAAACCGCCTTGTGCGGCGGCCCGGGGTGGACCGGAGCGGGACGCGGCCGTAGGGAGCACGCAGCCGCCCGGAATTTCTCGGTCCCGCAGCGACGGCGTGCGGTCCGGCCCGCGTGCCGGCCTGGAGGATCGTCATGGCCGGGATTTTCGCGCCGCGCGAGGGATTACGGGTCGCCCCAGGTGGAGTAGGGGCGCTGGGCGAGGGCGGCGTTCTTGTAGCGGGGGTCCTCGCTCACGTCCTCGGCCAGCCACTCCGGGCGGGGGAACGGGTGCGCGCGGTGCGGCAGCTCCAGTTCCGCGACGATCAGCCCCGCGTTCTCGCCCTCGAACACGTCGACTTCCCAGCGCAGGTCCGGCTGGCCCTCCACGGGCAGGTGGTGGCGCGTCTTGCGCACGGGAGCCGAGGAGCCGAGGGAGAGGAGCGCGACGGCCTCTTCGAAGGGGATCGCATACTCGAACTCGTCCCGCACCATCATCCCCGGACCCTTGATGGTAAGGAACGCCTCCCGCTTCTCACCGGGGCCATCCTGCGTGCGGACCCGCACCGTGGGACGGAAGCCCAGGTAGGCCTGCGCCATCCGGATACCGGGGGGAAGCGGCGGCAGCCGGTCCGCGTGGACGCGGAATTTGAACTCGACCTCTTCTTTGCGCGCCATCGTCAGCGCCGGGCCTTTCGGCGTGCCAGCAGGTCGAGGAAATCGAGCGCCAGCTCCTGGTCCTCCGCGTCGAGCGCGCCGAAGAGGCGCTGGAGCCGATCGTCGTCCTCTGGAGGCGCGCTTCCGGTCCGCTCAGCACGGCGCGCTTCCTCACCCTCCGCCTCCTGGATCAGCTCCACCACGGAGCTCCGGAAGTAGCGCGCCAGCAGCTCCAGCTCCGCCACGGTCGGGCTGCTCTTGCCGGTTTCCAGCCCGCTGATGTAGCTGGCGCTGCGCTCCATCCGCGTGTGGTCCACCAGCTCCTGCTGGGTCACTCGCGCCCACTCCCGCCGCCGCCGGAGGACCGGCCCGATATTGATTGCCATCTGCCCCTCTGCGCCGCGGCATCCGGGAAGGGTCGTCGGGGTACCGGTCGCCGCACCAAGAGTGTAACGCACGGTGCGGGCGGCGGGCAGGAGGGCGTGGGATATAATGGCCCTGCCAACTTGACCCCGGCTGAAAGCACACGCCGTGAGCAGTCCGCTGACGCTATCCCTGGACGGTGACGACTGGAGCCTGGACCGGCTGCCGGCCGGCGAATGGGAGCGGCGACGCGTCTGGGAAGCGCGCGCGGGCGAAGCCGGCCGGCAGCGTCTCCCCGCGTCCGTGCCCGGCCTGGTCCAGGAAGCGCTCCTTCGGATGGGCGACGGGCCCGACCCGCGCCGCGACCCCGCCGCCTGGGCCTGGGTGGCGGAGTGCGATTGGGTCTACGAGAAGCGGTTCCGCGCCCCCTCCGATTTGGCCGGCTCACACCTACGCCTCCGGTTCGAGGGCCTGACGAACTGCACCCATGTCTTCCTGAACGGCACGGCGGTCGGAGAGCATGACAGCCACTTCGCT